>NZ_JBKHUP010000092.1:0-29025 GCF_046565525.1 Coleofasciculus sp.
TAGGGTCAAGCTCAATTACTTTGTCGTAGGAGACCAAGGCTTCCTGATAACGCTCTAGATTGTTTAGCACCCCACCTAGTATTAGCACCCCACCTCGTAGTCCCCAAGCTGGTGCATAATTAGGGTTAAGCTCAATGGCTTTTTCGTAGGACACTAAGGCTTCCTCGTAGCGTTCGAGTTTATATAGCACCCCACCTCGTATAACCCAAGCTGGTGCATCATTAGGGTTAAGCTCAATTGCTTTGTCATAAGATACTAGAGCTTCTTCATACCGTTTAAGATGGCTCAAGCAGAATCCCCGTTTAAACCAATCCTCTGCTTGACCGCGAATTGTCACCAGTTTCTCGGTTAGTTCTAAAGCAGTAACATAATCTTCCTTCTCAAAACAATTCTCATACTCCTGCAAACAGGCGGCGATGCGAGGATTTTCATCTTCATTGTCCATCGCCTGGAGTGCATACAGAATATATTCTCGTTCTAGAACAGCATCAGAGGAGAGTGGTTTTAGGGGTTGTTGATACTGGAGATAATTATCTTTGCCTAAATCATCAAAAACTCTATTATTCCTAAATTCTGCAACCGTTAATCCTACTCGCTGTAACAATTCTTCCTTCGTATACCAAATCCGTAAAAAATCGACAAATAACTGTATCGGTTTCCCCCGTTGCTTCTTCACCTCCAGACAAAAGCGCATCAACGGTTCCCGCATCTCATAAAAAGACTCCCGCCCGATCGCGTCAGATATAACATACCCTTTCTCCCGCAAATCCTTAAGCTGACTGGATGTGGTTTGATGCGTCAGAAAACAGCGCTGGGCAATTTCTTTGACTGGAACCCCATGGCGGCGATCGCACAAAAATTCAACTATCTTCCGTTGCTGCGGCGAAAGAGACGCCATCCGCGCCTGATAATAGGGGGTCAAATCATCCAGCATCCGCATAAACGGTTCCACTAATTTATCCAGAGACTGGCGGGTAAGGAACTCTGAGAAAATCACATAAACCCGGTGATTTCCCCCAGCCAGATGATGAACCGCCTGGATGCGATCGCGTCCCCTTGGCTGTCGGATAAACGACTCTAATTCGCGATCGCCTCTAACTCTGGCAATATTGGCTAATAATTGTATCGCTTCCTCAACCGTTAAATCTTCTAAGTGATTAATGTGGAAAAACTCATAAAACGGCGATTTCTCTTTTTTTACCTCATCGAATAAACTCTGGGAGGTTGCCAGAATTGTACAGCAAGGATTCTCTTGCAAAAAAGCATGGAGTTGTTTTTGTCCTTTTTTACCCAACCCAGAAAAGATATCATCCAGGTTTTCTATAAGTAGGAGTAAGCTATTCTCTCCGATGATTTCCTTTAATAATTCTGCCCCAGCCTGTTCCGCCTCATCCGGCGACAATTCATAAAGTGATTCAACCCGCTTAATTAACCCTTCTCGTCCCCCCTTTACCTGGATTTTGGCAAAATCTCCATCATTCTCCTGAAGCGCCCGAAATATCCGCAACAACAAATCCAGAAACGATGTAACGCCCCATTCTTCTTCTCGTAACCAGGCGATTAACAGGCGATTCTGCAACGCTTCCCGCTTGCGAATCCGGTGATACACCAACGAGACTAAATGGGTTTTGCCAATACCCCGTGATCCAATTAGCAAAGTGTGATGCGGCGACGGCGTAAGCACACTATCGCTAATGCGTTCCACAATATCCTCGGCTAACTGATGACGCTGCACAAAGATGGCTTCTAAATCTTCATGCTGCATCAAACTGGGAGTAAAACGAGATACTTTCATATTACTAACCCCCTCGATAACCACCTCAATAGGGCGGTTGAAACCGCAACTACACAAACGAAACCCGCCTTCGCGGGTTCAAGATCTGAGTTCATGAATTGCTCCTCCTCACACCGTCGTCTAACCTGGATGTTTTTATTGTATGTCATCTTTGACTTACTATTTTATAAAATACGGTAAATTTATTGTATATTTTTTAGAGGGCGTGTTATCCTTGCCATATAAGCAATTGAGCGCCCCTAGCTCGAACTAGAGACGCTCTCGATTGCTTACAAATTCAGTTGAGCGACTGGCTGACACCCATGACGCTCTTTAATTTGTTTACTCGTTGTTTATGGTCTCGAAAGACCAAAGGATACCCATGCGTAATAGGAACAGTATACCCATGTCCAATAATAACAAAGAACAGGTCATCCTAGTTACAGCGACTCCCCCTGATCCGCCTCTACCCCCTGAATCCGGGAATATCAGTTCCCTGATGGTGTATGGCGGAGTAGCGGTTGCGGTAATTCTGGCAATGGCGTATTTCTCTCAAATTCAGCTTAATTCAATTGCTGAGTTGCTCAAAACGGTAAAAAAGCCAAGGAAATAGGTCAAACCTTTACCAATTCTCGTTTCCAGGCTTTAGCTGGAAAATGCTCCTTGAGCGACTGGAGCCGCTACTCACGGAAGGCAGAGCCTCCCAATGAGCATTCATTCCTAGGCAGAGCCTAGGAACGAGGCTAACAAGCCCAGGAAATAGGTCAAACTGTCTTACTGTTCCCCTCTTGCTCCCCTCTTGCTCCCCTCTCCCAAGGTTGGGAGAGGGGCTGGGGGTGAGGGCTGGCTTGGGAGAGGGGCTGAGGGTGAGGGTTATAGCGTCACCTACAGATGGTGGTTCAACGGTAAAGCCAAGGTATGCGATCGCGCGCGTAAGACCTCAACGCCGAATATCATGATTTTGCACACTTTGTCAATTTAGTAACAAAACTTTAATATAGTTACCCTCTACTCTAGAAATAGAGATAAAAAAGAGGGATAGTAATCATGGGCTTAATCAACAACATCGAAGTTCGTCCCTTGGAATCGGTCAAAGGCGGAACAGTCGATTTTTACACCCCCCAATCGAGTGACGAAACCATGCTGGTGCAGATTCCACCTGCTACCATGGAAGACCTATTTGTTCACCGATTTCAAACCGATCAACTTTTAGTGGTGCGGGGAAGTGTTGTGCTGGTGGTGCTAAGAAATCGCCAGTATGAATATATTCCTCTAATTGACACCCAGCCAACAGTGGTAAAAATCCCGCCAGGTATTCTTCATAGTGCAATTAATCTCAGTTCCGAAACTTGTGTGGTAGTGAATGCTGTCTTGCGTCACGGTACACCCCATGAACGGGATTATCAACCGATCAAACCACCGTTCCCTTACGATTTAGAATTAGCTAAAGCTAAGTTAAGAGAAGTTAATTGTTCGGCTAACAGCCAATTATTACCAGTAAGTTAATTAAAAGGTTGCTCAATTCAGCCGGGAATTATTAACAGATTGGATTAAACCATCACAGGTGTTTTCTGAGTCCGAAACTGCGTGACTTTCATCCGCATTGTTGGCGGAGGAGCAACAGTTAAACCTCGACGAGTTGGCTTGAGCGAACGCTGATCTGCCAAGGTTAGTTCACAGCTAGATATAATCTTTGCTAACATCTCCTGGGTAGCAGAACGGACATAAAAATGATATGTCAGTTTTAGCGAAGGAGCTAAACAATCGCTGGGGCTTTCTGTTGCCGACGTTGCTTGAGAACCATTCGCAGGTTGCCAGGAGGCGCGATCGTTAAACCTCGACGCATCGGTTTCACCGGACGATTATCGGTTAGTGCGAGTTCAAATTGTGACAAAATAGTCGCCAGCACCAGCTTCATTTCCAATAGTGCCAATGCTGAACCAATACAGCGGCGGTTACTTCCACCAAAGGGAAAATACTCGTAAGGGGAATATTGCCGTTCTAGAAAACGTTCTGGTTTAAACTGCTTTGGTTCGGGATAGATATCTTCCCGATGATGGACTAAATAAATAGAAGGCATAAATGCTGTACCCGCTTCAAATTGATATCCGATGATTTCCATAGGTGACTTGAGAATCCGAATGAAGGTACTTGGAGCAATGGGATAAATTCGCAGGGTTTCTTGACAGACGGCTGTCAGATAGGGAAGCCGAGAAATTGCCATTGGATCACCCTCTGCATCCAACGTTTCTAATTCCTCAAGCAATTTCTGACGCACATCTGGCAGATAATGAATCCAATACAACGCCCAAACCAGTGCAGAAGCCGTAGTTTCATGACCGGCAATCAGAAGAGTCATTAACTGATCATGTAATTCCTCATCCGTCATCGGCTCACCCGCTTCATCTCGCGCCCATAGGAGTAATGTTAAGATATCTGTGCCAGACCCATCACCTTGCTCCCGACGTTCGCGAATCTCATCAAAAATCAGTTGTTTGATCTGCTGCTTTAACTGCAAAAAATGCCCCCATGGACTCCAAGAACCCCAATCCTGTCGCAACCAAGGGAAAAACAGCAGAGTGGAACTCAGGGGAGAGTCAAAGGATGCTAGGAGGGTACTCAGCAGATGTCTAAGTTTGATGTAACGTTCTCCGTGATCCAAGCCAAACACGGCTTGTAAAATCACCCGCAGGGTAATCTCTTGGGTATAGGTACGAATGATCAACGGTTGACCCACTGTCCATTCTGCCGTTACCGTTTCCGTAATATCGCAAATAAGCTGACTATACTCTCGCAAGCGATCGCCATGAAAGGGAGGCATCAGCAGGCGGCGTTGGCGCTGATGGGGTTCACCATCTAACATCAGCAGTGAGTTATCCCCGACTAAATAGCGTAATACCCCATTTCCTCGACCCGATTCAAATAACTCTGGATCAGCCGTAAAAATCTCTTTAATTGCCTGGGGATTGCTGACATAGACAAAGGGAGGAGCCTTATCCCCGCCAATTTTGAACATATCTCCATACCGTTGAGCATAATCCTCTAGGTAGTCCAAGGGACGAAAAATCAGCTTAATTATCCGGAAAATTCTGAGAAATCGGGGTGTGCGCGGACCTGTGAGTGGTTTCATGGGGTTTTGCTCTTAGCGGCTACTCTTTTTATCTTGCCTAATTTTTCCCGATACGTTGCTCTAAAATTATCAAATTAAGTTATTCTACTTATATCTTAGGCAACCGCTAGGACAAGTCAAGAGCGGCACCAATGACTCAAACTGTTCAGGCTTCCACTATCCAAATCGATGAATTAGAATCGAGTTTTGGTTTACAAGAAATCGTCGATCATCAATTTTTTCGGGAATGGCAAGATAATTTACCAGAAATTGGTGCATGGGAAAAAGAATCATTAGATAGACTGAAAGCCGGATATCTGAATTTACTCAAGAAACCTCCATTCGCCGAAAATGCGATCAGAATGGCGGTTCTTCATCCCTTGCTATTCATCGCTGGATTTTATCTATCGCCGTTTACTGTAAAACCGGAAAAATCAATCACCATTGCTTTAAACGATGGAGATGGCTTAATTATCGAAGGACGCATTGATGTTTTAGTTTTTAAAGAGCAGTTTTGGTTAATGGTAATTGAAACGAAACGGGCAG
Source organism: Coleofasciculus sp. (assembly GCF_046565525.1). Taxonomy (NCBI): domain Bacteria; kingdom Bacillati; phylum Cyanobacteriota; class Cyanophyceae; order Coleofasciculales; family Coleofasciculaceae; genus Coleofasciculus; species Coleofasciculus sp. The sequence goes on from NZ_JBKHUP010000092.1 coordinate 5,430, forward strand.
GAATTAGTTTAGAAGCGGGAATTGCTCAACTCTTGGCTTATATGCTAGGAACACCTAATCCGGAAAAAGCTGTATTTGGTCTGTTAACAAATGGGGGTCATTTCGTGTTTGCCAAATTGGTTCACGGAGAAACCCCTCAGTACGCTTTATCAGATGAGTTTGTGCTGCGCCGACGGGAGAATGAGTTGTATCGTGTCTTAATCATCCTGAAACATTTGGCTCAATTAATTTAACCCGTTAGACTGAAATCAGGTATACCTTACCCACCCGACGTAAAATATGATCAGAATTACACTTGAACTTTCATCCGAAGTGGAAGCGAAACTAAGGGAAAGCCTTGTCCGTCATGACGCTACAGAGATGCGCCAATTATTAGCTGAAGCTTTTTCTCCCACAGTGGAAAGGTTGCTAAAGCAAGCATCCGAACCATCACCATCAAATGATGAGTTTGAGTTCATCGCCGATCAGTTAGCGGAGGAATTTGCCGCTTGTGTTGGATCTGATGCACCAATTTTATCTGATTATGCTGTGAGTCGTGCAGGTATTTATTCAAATTGATGTACTTTGAATTAAATATCATAAACCCGATCAATATCTTTTTCTTAATCTAAACCATCAACTTTAATTTTGTCCGACTACTCATTGTTCATTTCAAGGTTTTTGGCAAAGGCGATCGCGTCCCTATTTCATACCCCCACTTTTTAATCAAACGCTCCAACTCTTCCACCCGCTTTTTGGGTGCTGGATGGGTTGACACAAAGGCAAAATTAGCTCCCGGTTTCTCACTCATGCGCTCAAAAAAGTCTGTGGCTCCCGCGACATGTCCGTAAGTGTCATCTAATAACATTAAGCCAAACGCATCCGCTTCCTTTTCCTGAGACTGAGAATACTGCGATCGCGCAATTGTCTCCACCGCCGCCGAAGCCACTGATTGCAAGGCTCCCACGTCCCCAATAAAATAGGCTAAGGCTACCCGTACCACCAAGACTCGTCCTAAACCCCGCAGGTGATCTCGGTGAGCAAAATGACCCAATTCATGGGCTAATACCATCATCAATTCATTCTCAGACTCCATCTGTTCCAGTAAACCCTGATAAATGACAATAGCATCTCCGGGTAACGCCATAGCATTCACCGTAGACTCTGGCAAATACAGCACCTGATAATCCCGCCTGTTTTGCTGTTCGGCGGGAAGTTCCTGTTCCAAACGATCTAATAATTGGTTCAGGGTATCTTGAGTCGGGGACGGTTTAGCTTGTTTCTCATAAACTGGCACAATTACCGCACCCAATTTTTGCTCCACACTGGGCGGAATCATCCCAATTAAACCATTTACCAGAAGATTTAATAGCCAGAGAACAGCCACAATAAATCCAATAAATAGCCCCAATAAAATTAGGAGTTGGCGATTACCCGGCGGGGGATTGCGATTCGTTGGAGCATTAGACATGGACATTTTTAATCAACGTTTGCTCCATTTCCAAAACTCCCAGAACATATTTCTGTAAACTACGACAGTAACCGCATTGGTTGCCAGCTTGGGTGCGAATTTTGTCCCGCAGTGCTTCCGATATCCAGCCTGTATTCATGAATTTAAAGGTTCTCGCAAGCCTCGCTGAACTGCCTCGCGCAATGCCTGAGCTTTAAGTAATAGTTTCTCTTGATAAACTTGCATCAAAGCCCACAGTTGGGAACGTTCAGCATCAGTCAGTGTTCCCGCCTGTTGATTATAAAGCAATTCGCTTAAACGTTGGTCTTGTTCAGATTCCATCTGTAATTCAGTTAAAGCGATAACCTCCTGATTAGAAAGCGTAGGCACTGACACCCTTTCTTGACTCTCAGTTGATACAGTATTAGGCGTCAGCGGAGAGAAAGAAAGGGCAATCACTTGCGCCAAAACATCAGCTACATTGCGGTTTGTCAATTGGGCAAAGTATTCGGCTTTCTGGTATATATCATCTGACAAGGTTAAGGTAATTTGAGTGGTCATTCTTTTTCAGATTTATTTCACACTTGATGATTTTCTTTTTGAAAGTATTAGTTATTACTCTTCGTCGGGCGGAAGGGATTTAAGAAATTAATCAAACTATAGAGTTCTCTCGACTGCACCCATAAACGCCCTTCTCCATTAAACCGACAAACTAATCCTTCCCCCCCTAAAAGTCCCGTTCTTAATCCACGAAACGATAAACCGCCCAACATTTCTACGTTGTAATTTAACGTATCTTCAAATGCCACAATGTAACTGGTATCTACCACATAATCCCCAGCCACGGGAATTTCTATAATCGCCCCATAAGAACTAAACCAAATATCCCCTGTCCCAGTTGCCCGAATTAAAAACAATGATTCGCCACTAAAAAAGCCTTTAAACCCTTGAAACTTGGTATCTATCTCTACCGTGGGACTGGCGGCGACAAATCCAGAGGATTGAATCATTAAGCCATTCCCTTGCAAGTAATAATGACAAATATCTCCCGGTACTCCGGGCGAAACATACAACTCTCCTGATTTGCCTTCAGCCGTAAACTCACTAATAAAAAAAGACTCACCACTCACCATTCGCCCAAGTCCTTTCATTAAGCCACCCTTAGCCCTGGACTTCATTTTTATACAAGTATCCATTGCTGCCATAGCACCGGATTCAACTAAAACCGTTTCATTGGTTTTCAAGTTAAGAACCAAAGAAGCATAAGACGGTGAATGCTCTATTTTATAGGAGATTTGATGACTCATGATAATTTATCCTTGATTTATTTTTCCCACCACTTCAGTCCACTTACAGTTAAGTAAGGGACGATACTGAACTTAAATATTTTACTGTGTTCATCGCGGCGGTAGTTGAGAACCCACCTGATGACCAAAAGCACCAGGATTGTGAGTTTGGCAATAGAGGTTTCCTTGTCCTTTAAATCGACAAACCAGTCCTTCTCCGCCCAAAAAGGCACTCAGCAAACTCGATCCGGCTTTGGTAATATCAAAAGTCAGGCTTTTTTCAAAGGCGACAATATGACCAGTGTCCACAACATATTCTCCATTGACAGGCACTTTATAAATTCCGCCAAATGAAGTTAACAACACAACCCCATAGCCGCTAAGACTCAACCAAAAAATGGATTCACCTGAAAACAGAGATTTAAACCCTTGAAAGCCGAGATCAATATCAACTCCTGACTCGCTAGCCAAATAGGATGTCGCCTGAACCACTAACTCTTTACCCTTCATCTCATAGAGGAGAAGATCACCCATAAGTTTAGGCGCGAGAAAGACTTCACCCCCCGCCCTTGGTGAACGGAAAACACTTAAAAATAGCGATTCCCCCGCCACCATTCGTTTGAGTCCGCCCAAAATACCGCCACCCTTTCCCTGGCGCAATGTGGTACTCGCATTAATGGAACCATTCATGGCAATCATGCAGCCAGCTTGCGCCACTAATTCTTCATTAGCGTCCAGAACAACACGCGCGATCGCACTATCTGGTTGATGCAACAGTTCAATATTCATTGTGGAAAAATTTGGAGTTTTATATTAACGCAATTTTGGTTGCAAATAGCTGACTAAACCACTAATACTGCGAGACTGGAGATAAATTTCTCCTGTACCCGTGAGTCGATTAATGAATCCTTCGCCAGAAGTCATTGAACCAAATAAACCGCCCGCCAAGCCAACATTCATGCGAATCGTCGGTTCATAAGCAACTAAATGACCCGTATCGACAATAAAATCACCGTTAACCCGCTTTTTCGTCAATCCACCATAGGCACCAAAAAATACCTTACCCTGACCCTTAACTTGAAGTTTGAATAACCCTTCTCCAGAAAACCAACTCTTCAAACCCGCCCACCGCACACTTAGTTTGACGCCAGAGGTATGGCAAATATAAGCACCGGGTTGAAAGCAAAAGGAACGTCCGCCCAAGTCCACACCAACAATGTCGCCAATGGTGGACTGAGTGAGAACTAAGGTTAAGGGTTGTTGCGTTTTATTATGAAATGTATTAACAAATAACGATTCTCCCCCAAAGAACTTTTTGAGTAAGCCTGAGATAAAACCACCCGAAAACTCCGTCTTCACGGTGAGTCTACCATCCATACTGGTCATCGCACCTGCTTGGGCTGTGATTCTGTCACCGGGATTGAGTGTCAGGAAAATAGCGGCAAATGCTGGCTTGTAGCGAATTTCATAGTCCACTGCCAAATCTCCTACAACGTAGAGATATTATTTAGTTTGACAGTAATGGTGCCAATGTCCAGATTTCTTAAAAAAAATAAACCCTGGTTAAAAAAATATAACGGCAAAGGGATTGGCGTGAGGTATGACCCTTCATCCTTGACATAAGACGGAGGACAGCCGTTAAACGTTTGACCAAAATGTCATTGGGTAAACGCTACTCACTGGCGTATGAATCACGGAGGAGACTGGTGTTTGCACTGGTGTGGGTTGTTGAGGGATTGATGCAGGTTTAAACAAGAACCAAGCCGCAATTAGACCTAACACACCAACGACGGCGGCGATCGCAGCAATCCAGATCAGGGGAGACTTCTGGCGTTTTGCTCCAGGGATTTGGCGCTGCAATCCCAGTAAATCTAGCCATTCCTGTATGGTTTGCGGGCGTTCATCAACCTGTAGCGCCATACCGATGAGGATCACTTCATTGGTGCGATCGCTAATTTGTTCATTGATCTGTTTTGGCGGAATTAATCGCGCTTTAGACAGACAGCGATCCATTGCCGTTGGCGGAATTTCTCCCGTAACTAAAAAGTATAGCGTTGCGGCTAATGAATAAACATCCGTATAAGCTCCTAGGGGAGTTTCTACATTATAAAGCTCTAGGGCATCAAACCCATCGGCTGTATGAGTATCAACCGTTGTTGATGCATCATTACATTCTCGCGCTAAGCCAAAATCAATTAACACTGCTTCTGATTGACCCGTTCGTAACCGAATATTACTTGGCTTTACATCCCGATGGATTAACCCCGCCTCGTGAATCACTTTCAGCGCTTCGCCAATTTGTTGGATATAAAGCAGCGCTTCTGATTCTGGCAAACCTTTTTGGCCATGGCGGGCTAAATCGACACCATCGAGATACTCCATAACCATGCCAACCTGGTGTCCTTCGACCAACGGTTCTTTAACTTGCACCAGATTAGGATGTCGGCATTTTACTAGCTTTACAGCTTCGCACAAAAAGGTTTCCTGAATCTGATCGACTTCCGGTTGGCTGAAGTCGTGGATCAACTGATCACTCAGGGTTTTGATCACCCATTGATTTTTCTTGCGATCGCTAGCCAGATAGGTAACGCTAAATTGTCCGCGTTTTAATTCTTTTTCCAGAATATAATTGTTGCCATGCAACTTCTGTCCAGAAGACCAAGTCATTGCTCAAAATTCATGATACATATCATCGATTTTGGCATAGTCTGAAGAGAATGTGGGATGAATTGCCCAGGACTTAGATTATCGACTAGCGGCAAAATGATAATTTATTAATCGGAGAATAATTCCGCTCTTTTGCTTTGAGATTGGGGTCGCGATCGCCCTTGTCCAAATTATCCTAGTTTGACAGACTAGCCCTCGCTTATTTAACCACATATAAACGTAAGTTTTTTCGGGCTTCTACATCAAATCTTAATCCCACTTCCATGTTTTAGCTTTTCTCCCAAATTAGCCATTTTTAAGCGATCGCGTCTTGCCTTTACCTACATTCCTTTCCCAATCAGTTACTCACGTTTGCTGTCTGACTCTGGGGCATCATTAAAACTAGGAAGTTCCTCTAAAGGACATTGTAAGATGCTACATAAAGCCTGTGTCTGACGAATCGTGAGTCGAGGTTCAAATCTGCCAGCTTCCCAGTTGCTGACAGTCTGATCCGTGACGCCTACCGCATCCGCTACCTGTTTCTGAGTTAGTCCCAACCGTTTTCTTAGCTTCATCAGCTTACTCCCTGAACTCATCGCCTCCTGATTGCCTTAACTGTAAATTAATTTATCTAAGTAGACAAAACCCTAAATTTGTTTGTAATATAGGGTCGATGCCGAATGCCCAATTTGTGGTGATGTTTAATCCGGGTCTACCACCAGAGTATCAACCGAACTCACGCTAGCACGTCGGTGGAAAGAGCGCACGGGGCGTGCGCCCCTACGTTTTCCGGGTGTGAAGCTCATCAATAAAATATTCCTCAAATCCTTACATAAACGTAACTTGCTTCTTTTCGGAAGCGAGTATAACAAATGACGAATGACAAATGACAAATGACTTACTCCTTCACAATCTCAAACAAATCCTCAATTAATACATCAAATGTCCGTGCCAACTTCAGCAGCGCCCCAATATCCACCATCGTCATTCCTGGCGATCGCGCGTAGGTTTTGATGGTACTATAGGGAACTCCAGACCGTTCAGCGACATCCAGCAACGTCCAGTTCTCCCTAGCCGCTAGTTCCCTAATCCGCAACCGAACTCGTTCACCTCTTGACATAAAGTTTAAATTTCGTCTACATTAAGCAAATTAAAAGCGATCGCACCTAAGTTTACGAAGCCAAAGAGCGATCGCCGTATCTTATCAAAACACAACCCCATTGTGTGGGGTGCATCTCTTATGTTATCAACACTTCATCTAAAATCAAGAGCCACTCATCCCTTACAACGGTTTGTTACCCCAGAAGCCATTGCGCTTCTGCTCAATCTCCATCCCGATGAGATTTATCGCATTGACTGCTGGCGATATGTAATCCACGTTGTTGGCAAGGGAATCAGTACTTTTGTGAGTTATGCTGATATCCCACCAATTTTAGGGGTAGACTCGCCCACTCTGAAAGATACCCTCTGTTGGCGCAGACGATGGCGCAAGAATCGGTACAAAGCACCGGACTTTTGGGCGACATTTTACCAGCAGAAGTTTCAGCAATCCCTATCTCTGTCAGAACTGTATCAATGGGGGGAGTTGGTGAACCGGATTCAATTTGGACTGTCTGGCGCAACCCTAGAATGGCTGCGAAGTATTTATATAGAGGAGAGAGAGTCATTCAACTTCTGAAACGAAGCCGGATATGGGATGAGGTTTCAGAAGTTCCACGCCTTACGTCTGAAACATGCACCGACACCCCGAAAAAGGGCGGGTTTAGTTCAGTTAGGGGTTATCTGCAAAACGTTATCGGTAAAACCCGCCCCTACAACCCGGCTCCCCTTTGAGTAAGCTACAATTATTAAGAAATCTATATTAAGAGATCTGACCTCTCCCAACTCATTGCCTAACGCCTCTATGACTCTTCCGATTCGCAACGTTGCCATTATTGCCCACGTCGATCACGGCAAAACCACCTTGGTTGACGCCCTACTCAAACAATCCGGTATCTTCCGTGAAGGGGAAGAGGTTCCCGATTGCGTTATGGACTCCAATGATTTGGAGCGAGAGCGGGGAATTACGATTCTGTCTAAAAATACAGCAGTTCACTATAAAGATATCTTAATCAATATTGTTGATACTCCCGGTCACGCCGATTTTGGTGGGGAAGTGGAACGGGTATTGGGTATGGTGGATGGTTGTATCTTAATTGTGGATGCCAATGAAGGACCGATGCCACAAACCCGGTTCGTCCTCAAAAAAGCCTTGGAAAAAGGACTGCGCCCGATTGTGGTGGTGAATAAAATTGACCGTCCTCAAGCTGATCCATACGGTGCTGTGGATAAAGTCCTCGATTTGTTTATTGAGTTGGGGGCGGATGATGATCAGTGTGAGTTTCCTTATCTGTTTGCGTCTGGGTTACAAGGGTACGCTAAAGACGATTTAGATGGCGAAGGGGTGGATATGCAACCCATGTTTGAAGCTATCCTGCGCCATGTCCCGCCGCCTGTGGGTGATGTAAGTAAACCTCTGCAATTGCAAGTCACGACGCTGGATTATTCGGATTATCTGGGTCGAATTGTGATTGGCAGAATCCATAATGGCACGATTAAAGCGGGTCAACAAGCGGCTTTGGTAACAGAAAATGGGGAAATTGTCAAGACTAAAATTAGTAAACTCATGGGGTTTGATGGACTCCAGCGGGTTGATTTAGAGGAAGCCTCGGCTGGAAATATTGTCGCCGTAGCGGGTTTTGCGAATGCTAATATCGGTGAGACGATTACCTGTCCTAATGAACCCCAAGCCTTGCCTTTAATTAAGGTTGATGAACCGACATTGCAGATGACGTTCTCGGTGAACGATTCGCCGTTTGCGGGTCAGGAAGGGGATTACGTCACATCACGGCAATTGCGCGATCGCTTGATGCGAGAATTAGAGACGAATGTGGCCCTGCGTGTGGATGAAACCGATTCTCCCGATAAATTCTTAGTCTCTGGGCGAGGGGAATTACACCTGGGTATCCTGATTGAAACCATGCGCCGGGAAGGGTATGAGTTTCAGGTGTCTCAGCCGCAAGTGATTTATCGGGAAGTGAAAGGTCAACCCTGCGAACCTTACGAAGTTTTGGCGCTAGACATTCCTGAAGAAGCCGTGGGTAGCTGTATTGAACGCTTGGGTCAGCGCAAGGGCGAAATGCAGAATATGCACGTTAGTGGTAATGGTCGCACTCAATTGGAATTTGTGATTCCCGCACGGGGTTTAATTGGCTTCCGGGGTGAATTTATGCGCCTGACTCGTGGTGATGGGATTATGAATCACAGTTTCTTGGATTATCGTCCGCTTTCAGGTGATGTGGAAACCCGCCGCAATGGGGTGATTATTGCCTTTGAGGAAGGGGTGGCGACATTCTATTCCTTGAAAAATGGCGAAGACCGAGGTGTATTCTTTATTACACCGGGGACGCGGGTTTATAAGGGGATGATTGTCGGCGAACACAACCGTCCTCAAGATTTGGATTTGAATGTTTGTAAGACTAAGCAGTTAACCAACCATCGTTCCGCCACCGGGGATGAATTGGTGCAGTTGCAAGCGCCAGCCGAGATGAGTTTGGAACGGGCGTTGGAATATATCGGACCCGAAGAATTGGTGGAAGTCACGCCGCAGTCGGTGCGGTTGCGGAAGGTGACGAAGAAGTTAGTCAGGCGTTAACGTAGGGGCGCACAGACGTGCATCCGTGTCAACTTAAGCTAATTCCCCTCACCCCCAGCCCCTCTCCATCCCCCCTAACCCCCCTTTGAAAGGGGGGAATAGGGAGAGGGGAGCAAAAGAATCCGGTTCCCTAACCCCAACTCCATCCCCCCTAGCCCTGCTTTGAAAGGGGGGGATAAAGGGGGGGAAGGGAGAAGGAGAACCAGAGGTGCCAGGGCACTTCTCTAAAGCCCTCACCCCAAAATTCACCCGTCATCCTTCCCAGTTCTCTCTACCTATTGGATGCATCCATGAGGACTGGACTTTGGACACAATGCTTATCAGCACTACATCTAGGGTCATAAGTAAAAACTATAGAATTTATCTAGATGCTTGTTGCCTTAATCGTCCGTTTGATGACCAAAGTTCTCACACTTAAGAGAAAAGTATTTAAAAGTGGGTCTGGGCATCTTACTCACTTTTAAAAGCTCGAATCCTACGCCCTAGAAATAGAGATCGTCATAGATGTAGTAGGTGGGAGAAGCCAGCAGCGTATACTTGTATCGCTGTCTGGAGTATGTCACCAAGCCAGCGCCGTTTATTGAGGGACGCGATCGCCTTTAGCCCGTTCCCCTGTTGGTACACTCAAGCTGTGGCTTTTGAATTGACTACCTTTGTGATGTTCTCTCCCGTTAAACGCTCCCACGTTATAACGGGAGCTTCACTGGGAAAGCCAAACCATTACAGAATAGCGATAGTGCAGGCTCCCTCGCGTTTTTATCGAGGGATGAAACTTAAGCATTGCGTTCAGCTATTCGCAACTTTATACCAAGTTGCAGTCTAAGGTAGAATCTGTCATGCTGAGCAAAACGCAGTGAAACCCTTCACTTCGTTCGAGGGCAGGCTCCGTGACGCGAAGCATCTGCCCAGATTCTGACGCTCGTTCCGACGCTCGTTTCTCGCTATCGCTTCGTTCTTCCTAGACATGATAGAACGCAACTTGGTATTAGTTGCTTTTCTTGTTAACTTTGGGTGCAAAAGTAACATAAAAAACAGAATTTGTAGGTGATTACAAGGAACAGTAGCGAAGCATCTGTCCAGATTCTGACGCTCGTTCCTCGCTATAGCTGCGCTTCACGCTTCGCTCAGAATGACATGATAGAACGCAACTCGGCATAAGTTTGGTTCGTTGATGAATTCACTAGAGTCTAGGTTGAACTCAAGGTAAATGTCTTGACAATTTTGCCGATATCTGATGCTTGATGCGGATACAGTTGGGCTGAGAGTTGACACTATCGGGGGAGAGAACCAGAACCAGAATACCTGCATTGGCTAATCCTTCTTCAAGTTTATCGGGTATTCTATCACCGGGGAGAATCTCCCATGCATCGTACCAAGCATCAATCCCTTCGCGGGTGCGTAAATCAGTTGCCAGACGCTCGACAAAGGGTTTGTCGATACTGCTATGACTAATAAACGCTTTCATTATTTTGTATTGTTAATATTGGGATTATTATTATAAACTCCTATTGAGGATTTACACACCATCCAGCTACCCTAAACCTGGTAGGGGCACGGCAATGCCGTGCCCCTGTTGCCAGCAAGAGGAGGCGATTGAAATCGCTGCTACACAAACAAAGCCTGCCTCCGCAGGCTCAATAGAGTCCGCGTAGGCGGACGCAAGTTTGTATAGCCCCAGACTTCTAGTCTGTGGGCGATTGGCTACTTTCACCAATTAACGTAAATGCTGCCCAATCCCGGAGATCTGGATATTTTTCCATTGTGGTTAACATGGCTTTTCGTAAGGCTTGGGCTTTGTCAGAATTTTGCTGTAAATTATAATAAAATTCCTGCATCAAAAAGGCGGTGGGTGAGTCAGGAATTGACCATAAAGAGACAATCACACTAGACGCCCCCGATGAAATTAAAGCACTAGATAAGCTAGCCAACCCATCCCCACTAATGCTACCTCGCCCCGTATTACAAGCACTGAGAACCACTAACTCCGCAGTAAGGTTTAAATCTAGGATTTCTTTTGCCGTTAGCCAGCCATTATCAGTATCCGTTGATGCCAGCGCGATCGCACTCTCCCATCCTTGCTGTTCATCAAATATACCATGAGTGGCTAAATGAATCACTCGTGAAGCCGACATCTGCGGCACAATCTCGGCTTTAGTCGCTACCTCTCCCGTAATTGCTTGGGTGTTCACCAGAGAAGCAATCGCCTTGGCTTCCTTTTCGGCGGCGGGTAAGGGCGAGAAGTCTCCAGGCATTGGGTTAGGATTTCCCACCACTAACCATTGTTGCAGAGATTCTGGAATATTAACCTGGCTTCGGCGGGTGATATCCAATACCATGATTGCTGGAGCGGTTAAAATTGTGTGTTTTTCCAGCAAATAGTTACCCGACTCATCTTGCAGAGGAGAAAAAGGAATCATCAACAGAGATTGTTGCGGAATAAAGATAACATGGGCGTTTGGATCAGTGGGCAATTTATCTGCGATCGGTTCAATTAAAACCTGATACAGTTGCATAAAAGGTCGAATCTTGCGCCGAGAACTACCAGTACCCCACTGGGAAGCGGCGAGGGATTGACGGATATTACTTACATAGTCGGTTAGGGTCGTTTTTTCTTCTTGCCAAAGTTGTGTGAGATTGCTCTGACGAAAGGTGATTTCCCCTGTCGGCTCAACCACCCAAATGAAGAGTTCTTCGGGTTGATTAGTTTCAGCCAAGGGATTGTCAATAATCGAATATTCTACCAGAGTCGCGTTTCGCTCTTTGGCAATCTGTTGAATCCGCTCAATTGTTGGTGGTGCGATGGGAGATGTAACACTTGAAATGTCCGGGGAACCCGCGAGCAATAATTCTCTAAACACCATTGCCCGACTCTGCTCAGACACTAAAAGAGCTTGATTAATTTTGCCCTGAGCAATTAATGATTTTTGCAATAGCTGATAAATTGCAACTTGTGTTTCTACTCGTTTTGATTGGGCATCATGGCTTTTATGATCAGGTGATGCAGATGCCAAAACCCGAATCCCTTCGCGCCAGATTTGCTCGGCGGCTTGGTATTGACCTTTTTTGTATAATCCCAATCCCAGATGATTTAAGGATTGCGCTATACCCACGCGATCGCGACTATCCTGATAAATGCTCAATGCTTGCTGGCTCGACTGTATCGCCCCATCCAATTCCTGCTGGCGCAACTGCTCAACCCCTTGTTTTAACCATCTCTCTGCCTCTGCTTTACGAGCATCAACTGAGAACGCCAACAGATGCGTTTTGGAGAATAATCTAGTTGAACTCAATAGCAACGGAACTGAGACAACAACAAAAATAGTTACGCAGGTAGTGCATCCAATCCGATTAAATCCCATGACTAAAGCCCTGATTCAGTATTTAGCAGATATCATAAACCTTAAAACCTTCTGCCTTGGAGCCTTTTTGTACTAGCACCTGATTTATTATTACATACCAAAACGGTTTGGCTTATCGGGTTGACTTAAATCTAATGTCATCACCTGATTCAGTAAAGCTTCATTAGAATCTAAAACCATTAATAATTGTTGAAACTGTACATTCATTTTCTGCTCCAATATTTTCAGATTTAATACCACTTGTCGAGCTTTCTCTTCCGATAAACTGTATTTCCCCATAACCTGCTGCACTTCTTCCTGAGAAATCCGCACAGTCATCTGGGTAAACTCCGATAGACGAGGCGGAATTTTATTAATGTTGTCCGCATTATCACCATGATTATAGAAATGAATCCCTTGACGATCCACAAAGAAATCGGCAAAGGGTTTTAATCCTTCGTCGAGTACCATTTGCGCGGCTTGAATTGCCTCTGGTGGTGCGCTTCCCAAGCCGACATATACCATAAACCAAGCCAGGATATGGTGCTTCGCGCCCACGGATTCCTCTAAACCTTGAGCCACTTGAATCAGGAAAGTTCTAGCGATTTGCGCTCGTAATGATTCAGGTTCTTGGATAGGAGTGTCATAGAGCGCGGTTTTAAGGAGTTTATTAAGACGAGGGTAATTTTGGTTGAGCGTAGCCTCAACCACGGCTGAAACTAAGGGGGTGTTTATATTTTCATTAGAGGGTTCAGAATTCATTAGATACCCCTTTCTCCTAAATTACGTTCAAAAATAGCTGAGTGATCACAGCGATGGAAGGTGGACAAGCTTAATCAACAATACTATCTTTTTTTTATCTTATTCATGGTTCATGGTTCATGGTTCATGCTATTCCTTCAAAAAAACCTGTCCTTTCTCATCATAGAGGAATATAGGGACGACCCGCTTACCAAAATGAACAACCCCGAATCCGCTCAATAGGAGCGGGTCGCCCTATACTCAAATTATTGGGTCAAAACATGTTTCCTGGGAGTTTTGTTACATAGGCGCAGGTTCCTCAACAGTCCAGGGAATCGGAGCAGTGATTTCTTGTCGTTCCAGATACTTACTCAAGGCATAAGCCATATCTCCACGGGTCATCGGTGCGAGAGGAGCAATAGAATTAGTTAAGGGATCAATATTAACGAACCCCTCATACAAAGCCGTGGCAATTGACTTTCTTGCCCAAGTTGGTATTTTTTCAGCATCGGGATAGCGCGAAAGCAGTTCAGTCACCGTATCCTCTGGAAACTGAAACACGCCATAGGCTTGAGCTAAAATAGAGAATGCTTCGGCACGAGTAACCCGTTGATTAGGAAAAAATCGTCCCTGACGGTAACCCGTCATCACGTTATTTTGCAAGACCAATTGAATATCACGATATGCCCAATGAGAGGTAGGCACATCGAGGACAGGAATGGGTTTGTCGGGTTGGGCGACTCGTTTTTCTAAGTCAAAGGTTTTGACTAAAATCGATGCTAATTCAGCTCGATTGAGGATTCGTTGTGCCTGAAAATCCCCCTCGCGATCGCGATTCATCCATCCAGCCGCGATAACCTGTTCAACTGGGTCAAGGGGTGTTGACTCTTGAGCAACAACGGGAAGGCTTTGTAGTAAAAATACCAGAGGTAGGATACCAAAAATGCGATGCATAGTGTAAAATACCAATCCTTTGATAAACGCCAATGTTTTCCAGAAGCATTGACGTTGCCACCAACGAGGGAGTTTCAACCAGATTAATCCATTTGTAGCGGTTGTAGGGATTGTAGGCGTTGTAGGGGCTCTCGCATTCGCGCCCAAATCTATCGGTTTTCTATTCACATCTCAACGCGAATGCTTCGCCCAATCACCTATTCACCAATCACCTGTTCCCCAGTCTAACGAAATAGTTCAGCAAAAAACCGATTCATTGCCGCCCAAGAGCGCTTATCAGCCAACTCATTGTAAGCAACTCCCGTTGAGGGGTCATTCCCCGCATTCGGATCACTAAAGCTGTGAACAGCATTACCGTACATAACCATTTGCCAGTCTACATTGGCATAATTCATTTCTCGTTTAAAAGCATCAACTTGCTCATCGGGGACTAGGGGATCGGCTGCACCATGCAACACCAGAACTCTACCTTTAATCCCTTGAGCATCTGCGAGATTGGGTGTATCTAAATTACCATGGAAGCTAACTACCCCAGCAACTGGCGCACCACTGCGGGCTAATTCCAATACTGTACCGCCTCCAAAACAATAACCGATCGCGGCAACTTGATTAGCATCCGTCAACGGATATTGTTGCAACACTTGCAATCCAGCTTGGGCGCGATCGCGCATTAATTGACGATTGGATCGATAAATAGTCGCTTGTTCTCTGGCTTCTTCATTGGTTTTGGGTCGAATTCCCTTACCATAAATATCAGCCGCAAATGCCACATAACCCAATTCAGCTAGCTGTTTTGCCCGTTGCTTCTCGTAATCTCCCAATCCTTTCCAGGCGTGAACCACCATCACACCGGGGCGCTTTCCCTCAATCTCATCATCGTAAGCCAGAAAGCCTTGGAGTACAGTATCACCCTGTTGGTATTCAACCACTTGAGTGCGGACTTCAGCTAGAGCAATGGCTGAACTAAGTAGAGTAAACAGTGGAGTGATGAGCAGCGAGGCGAGTAGAGGTTTCATAGCAGTTAGGGTTAGTTATTTGGTTAGGATATCTTATCGGGATAGGATTCGGAAATAGCAGTTAGCGGTTCAAAGCCGTAGAGACTCCTCCGGCGGAATGTCTCTCTACAAAATCAATCCTCTAAATTTTGGTTTTGTCGCCCGATGAGCATCCTCATGGAGTAATTTTTGCACAACACTAGCAGGATTTTCTGCCCCCATCACAAATCCGATAAAATTATCAGCCCATATCCATCAACTCCCTCTGCGTACCTCTGCGTTAACCTCTGCGTACTCTGCGTTGAAAAAACATAATTCCGATGCTAACAGATGTCCTCTGATTACTGCTTGTTACCCTTAACTGGGATTACACAACCGACACTCTAGTTCTGGGCAAAATTGATCAAATCGTTTAGATTAGATTCGCATACGGCGGATATGACGAATAACTATGCCCGAAGAAAAACCCACGGAACAGAAAACACTCACCCTAAAACCGGGTACATTATGGTCAAAGGTTCAAAAGACAACCGAACACGCTCTCCAATGCGGCGCACTACAACCCATCGCAACTGAGTGTGAGTTCGTCGAACAGGATGGGATTCGCTTTCTGGTGCGGATAGTCTCTAACCTCGATCGCAAAGATAAGGACAAGAAGCAGCAAAAGAAGAAAAAAGCTAACTCTGGCAAGGACTTTAACCCATTTCTCCCTTACGAGGAAGATTTATTCGTTGCTGATATTTCTGACACCCACCTGTGTCTGTTAAATAAATTCAACGTGGTTGACTATCACCTCCTCATTGTCACAAGAGAGTATGAAGACCAGGATAATTGGCTAACATTATCGGATTTTCAGGCAATGTGGGCAGGTTTAGCGGAAATTGATGGTTTAGCCTTCTATAACGGCGGCAAAATAGCGGGTGCGAGTCAGCGACACAAACATTTACAACTCGTTCCTTTACCCCTAATACCGGAGATATCCAAGCTACCCATCGAATCCGCGATCGCATCGGCTAATTTTCAGGGTTCCATTGGTAGAATACCTAGCTTTCCCTTTGTTCATTCCATAACCCGATTTGATCCCAATTGGATAGACTCGCCAGACGTTGCCGCTAAAGCCATTCTGGACGCTTACCACAGGCTTTTAGATGCCGTGGGTATGCCCCACCAGGGCATCAAACAATCCGCCCCCTACAACCTGCTAGCCACACGAGAATGGATGCTGCTTGTGCCGCGAAAGCAAGAAGAGTTTGAGTCTATCTCGGTCAATTCACTAGGCTTTGCGGGGGCGCTGCTAGTTCGCAATTCCCAGCAAATGCAGCTCCTCAAAGACTCTGGTCCGGTGACTATCCTCAAACAGGTATCGAATTAGATACAAGATCCCCCAATACTGTAGAGACGTGCCATGGCACGTCTGGGATCTCAAACTATCTGGGTAATCGCTTCAGTCGGACCCACTAAAGAAATAAAGGGTTCACCAAAGAAACGCTGTGCCGCAGCTTGCGCCATCTCTGGCGTCACTTGGGCAATATCCTGCTGAAACTTGAGGTCAAACTCAATTCCCAATCCCAGGGTCTCATACCAGCCATAAATTTGGGCAAGTTGAGCATTGGTTTGTTTCCCTAAAGCATATTGACCCAGAAGTTTATTTTTAGCCGCTTGTAGTTCCTCTTCACTCAACCTCAGAGTGCCAAGGCGTTCCACTTCTGTGCGTAATCCCTCCATCGCGATGGTTGTATTTTCGGGGGCGGTTCCCATATACACGACAAATAGGGAGTCACATTGGCGCGTGGGATAAAACGCCGAAACATCGTAGGCTAATCCCCGCTTTTCCCGCAATTCCACAAATAAGCGACTAGAAAGCCCATTCCCCAGATAGGTATTCAGCAGTTTTAGCGCCCCATAATCCGGATCAGTAACGGATGAGGCTAAATACCCCAACATTACCACCGATTGCTGTGTCTCCTGGGGAGTAACAACTCGGCAAGGCTGAGTGGTAATTAATGGTAATGTCAGGGTTGGTAAAGGAGTTGAGGGCGGTTGCCAATCACCAAAGACTTGCTCAATCTGCTCAACGGCTGCTTCTGGTGAGATCCGCCCGGCGACACTAATAACTAGGTTATCCGGGCGGAAATAGGTTTGATGATACTCTTTTAAATCCGTCGGTAATAGTTCCGAAACCGTGGCTTCTGTACCCAATACAGAGACGGCATAAGGGTGATCCTGATATAACACCTGTCGCAACTGCTCAAAGGCAATGCTAAAGGGTTGCTCTTTTTGCGAGCGAATATCCTGAATCGTCAGAACCCGTTCCAATTCCACCTCGGTTTCCGGGAAACTAGGCGATCGCAAAATCTGTCCGGCTAGCTTTAACATATCCAGCCAGTCTGAGGATACCGTTTTCAGCGACAGTAAAAAGTAATCCGTTGCTGCATCTGTATTCAGTTGAGCGCCGACTGATTCAACTCGTTCGGCGATTTCAATCGAGGAAAGTTCGGCGGTGCCTTTAGTCAAGACAGCAGCCAGCAGATGAGTTAATCCCGCCTTATCTCGCGGTTCTCTTTGGCTACCTGTGCGAAAAAATAGGCGAGTAGCAATAATATCGGCGGCTGAATTTTCGATGGCAATAACCACAATGCCATTATCTAAAACCGTGCGATGGATACTGGACTGTTGGGGTGAGGCAGTTAGACTAGAAGGCATAATCGATAATTCAAAGTTCAAAATTTGGTCGGGGCTGGTTTAGTTACGTCTGGGTAAGGATAAGAAACGATAGTCGTCAAAAGAACCCCTACAGACGCACCATGTAGAGACATTGCATGGAACGTCTCTACTCAAAATAACTCCCCCATCACCAAATCTTCACTCACCGGCTTGAGAACGGTTACCGCATAGTGATAAGGAGAAAGATAACACTGCGCTAAGTGCATCAAGTCTACTGGGGTAAGTCGTTGAATTTGAGCGGGATACGTTACCGATAATTCTGCAGTCGCGATCGTATTGTAATACCCATACAATCCAGCTATCTGACCAGCAGCTTCGGTGGAAAAAATATAGTCATTACACAATAACCGCTGACAGCGACGGATTTCTTCCGGGGATATCGGTGTCTGCTGTAATTCTAGTAAATGCTGACATATCAACGCTTCGACTCGCTCTAAATGCTCAGGCTCTAGGTAGGCATTGATCGTAAACAAGCTAGAATCCCGCTGGAGTGAAAAACCACTGCCAATATTTTGAACCAGTCGCTCTTCCTCACGCAATTGTCTCACCAACCGGGACGAGCGTCCATCGGCTAATAATACCGAAAGTAAATCTAAACCATAAGCATCCTTTAACTGATCCACACCCGGTCCCACCCAAGCCATAAATAGGCGGGCTTGTTCGATTCGCGGTAAATACAGTTCCTGACGCCGAATCTCAGTAATCGGTGGTTCGGCTTCGGCGATTAATTGGGGACAATCACCGGGAGTCGCAAACGAGGTAAAAGACTGATTCACTAAATTTAGCGCCGATTCTTGTTCAACTCCCCCAATAATCACCACCGTCATATTGTCGGGTTGGTAGTGAGTCGCGTGGAAATGGCGCATCTGCTGAGGAATGTGCGCCCTCAATTGCGCTTCGTTGCCCAAAACAGAGCGCCTATAGGGGTGATACTGGTAAATTGTCTCTGAGAGTGCCTGAAATCCTAACCAGTCGGGATTATCATAACAGGAGTGAATTTCTTCTAACACCACATCTCGTTCTCGATCAAATTCGACGTCGGGAATGGCTGGAGATAAAAGTAAGTCCGCCAACGGGGGTAGGGTTTCATTGAGGTATTGTGCGGCGGTGGTAATGAAGAAATGTGCATAATCGTGGCTAGTCGCCGCATTTGTCAGCCCCCCATGACGTTCAATCACCGTATCAAAGGCGCCGGGAACCAGTCGCTGTGTCCCCTTGAAAATCATGTGTTCCAAAAAATGAGCCATCCCGCACCATTCATCGGGTTCGACAGTTGCACCAGCCTTCACCCAGACATCAACCACAACGACAGGCGTTGCGGGTAAATGCTGGTGAATGATAGTTAACCCATTGGCGAGTTTGAATATATCACCAGGAAATTTGGTAGAAATCAGTGGCTCAGATAGCAATTTCTCTAATCTCAAATTTCAGTTGCGTTAAATTAGTCCTATATTAACGTCTAAGGGCGTTAATGACGGAATTGCTTAAAACATAATAGATTACAGGAGCAGAGTAAGCCCAGTTGTCGGGACTGGTTTTACCGATAACGCTTTGGAGACAACCTCTAACTTCACTCTCACCCGCCCTGGCGCCGGGAACCTGAGGAGCAGGAGAACTATGTCTAGAAAGACTGACCAAATTCTGGTTATTGATGTCGAAGCGACGTGCTGGCTAGGAAAACCTCCATCTGGACAAGAAAGCGAAATTATCGAAATTGGGATTTGTCTGCTGGATAGCGCTTCCCATCAACCTGTTGAGAAAGAGAGTATCTTGGTTAAACCGGAACGCTCAACGGTGAGTGAATTCTGTACCGAGCTGACTACATTAACCCAGGAGCAAGTGGATCAAGGGATTTCCTTGGTTCAAGCTTGTCAACGTCTCCAAGAGGAGTATTTATCCCGTCAACGAGTTTGGGCTAGTTACGGGGAGTATGATAAAAATCAATTTCAAAATCAATGTCAATCTTTTGGGATTGTTTATCCGTTTAACTCACGACATATCAATGTTAAGACATTATTTGCTCTCGTTCATTCCTTACCTCGTGAAATTGGCATGTTAAATGCCTTAGAATTTCTAAATCTGCCGTTAGAAGGCACACACCATCGCGGCGTTGATGATGCGGAGAATATTGGACGAATCTTGTCTCAATTACTTTGGCACAGAAGCACGAGTCGGGGCAATTCATGAATTGTTATCAATTTCCCCTACGTCTACTTTACCACTGCGGAAGTCTAACTAATAAAAGTCCGGCTTCACTCTTAGTTAAAGGTTTGGAAAATAAATACCCTTGTCCTTGTTCACAGTTTAATAGTTTCAATTCAGTCAATTGTTCTAGAGTTTCTACACCTTCAGCAATGACATCCATTCTTAAACTATGAGCCAGGGTAATAATGGTGCGGATAATCTCAGCATTGCGGCTTTTATGATTCATTTGGCTGACAAAAGAACGGTCAATTTTAAGGGTGTTTACGGGAAATCGGTGTAAGTAACTTAAGGATGAATATCCCGTACCAAAGTCATCCACTGACAACTGGATATCTCTTGCTCTCAATTGCAGCAGCATTTTGGTGACTGTTTCGGCATTTTCCATTAAAACACTTTCGGTAATTTCTAGCTTCAAAAATCTGCCATCTAAACCTGTCTTTTCTAAAATATGATCAATTTGCCCAATCAGATCCGGCTCTTTAATCTGTTTGCCCGATAAATTGACACTAATTTTCAATGGCTCTGGTGTGGGGAATTGAGTTTGCCACATTCGCAGTTGGCGACAAGCTTCATAGAGTACCCACTCTCCCAGAGGAATAATCAGTCCAGTGTCTTCGGCGACTGGGATAAACTCTACCGGTGAGACTAAACCTCGTTCTGGATGTCGCCAACGCACCAGTGCCTCGAATCCGGTTAGTGTACCTGTTACTAATGAGGTAATCGGTTGATAATAGACTTCAAATTCCTGCCGTTCCAATGATCGCCGCAAGTCATTTTCCAAGGTCAATAATTTTAGGGTCTGAGCATGCATAATTTTATCAAATATTTCATGACGAGCTTTGCCTAATTCTTTCGCCCGATACATGGCAATATCAGCATCCCTTAATATGTCTTCGGTGCGCTCATATCCTGTGGAACTGAGAGCAATGCCAATACTAGCACTCGTAAATACCTCATGATTGTTCAAGTTAAAGGGGGATTTTAAGGTTACCTGAATCCGCTCAGCTACACGAGTTGCATCTTTAATATCTTTAATATCTTCGAGGAGAATCGTAAACTCATCTCCACCTAAATGGGCAACGGTATCAGTGGTTCGTAAACATTTTTCTAACTTGCGGGCGGTGGCAATTAGGAGTTGGTCACCAACATCATGTCCCAAGCTATCATTCACTATCTTAAAGCGATCCAAATCCAGGAATAGAACCGCAAATAAATAATCCTGATTTCGTTTGGCTAATTTAAGGGCATGATCAACTCGCTGACGATCATCGGGATGAATCATCAACTGCCAAATATTTGGCTGATCATACAGTTCAGCAAGGGTTCTGCCAAAAACCTTCTCGGCAGCCCGGTTAATATACAATAACTTATAGGTTTGGGCTGACGCTGACCAAACGATTTCCTCTAGAGAATTGAGAATAGCCGGGATTAGCTGGTGCCTTTTTTGCAACTTGGGTTCTACCCCATTGTATCGAGTAATCTTCATATCTAATTGTTTGTGCCAATGGGTTTATCGGCGTCCCAAACAACCTCTAAGAGACAGCCTCTAAATAACTATATTGAATTCATTAATAATTAAAAAGGGAGCGACTTATCCCGGTATCAGCGAATACCTTGACGCCATTGAGATAACCGTTGCTGTGCCAACTCGTCAAGAGAATGGACTAAAAAACGACCACGAGATTGTTTTGGCGGTCGTTGTCGGCGGCGGACTCCACGACTTGTGCAATGGACGTCGCTAATTAACTGTTGAGATGACATCCATTCTGCCCCGTACCCCGTAACTGTTAGCCGTTGCGCCCGATCTGAGGTAGCCACAATTAATCGTTGTCTGAATGGCTTGGGCTTACTCCGAAAAGCCGCACAAAATTTTTCAATGTAGCTATCGGCGGTCTGCCCAAAGTCCGTATAGCAGACTGATACCTGGGGGGTTAAATCTTCGTGGCAAGTCCCGGTCTTTTGGTAGTGAGCATCAAAGACGACTTGAGTTTTATAGCCCCGAAAGGCGCTATAGTTAATCAAAACCTCAACTAATTCTTGCCGCGCTGCTAAGAGTCCATGGCAATCGCGGGTCTTTGCCAAACTCGACTCGGTGCCGATGATGTTATAACCATCAACCAGTAAAATAACCTGGGGTGGGGGAGAGGGCATTTTTCAAGGCTAATTTAATATTTTTTGTTAATTTTTCTCAATCTCCTCTTTATATTAATTTATGATGACAGTTTTGTCTCACCCAGAAGCTGTTGCTTGAGACGATCTGGTTCTCCTTGGGCGACGACCCGACCATTTTCCAGCAAAAATGCTCCGTCGCAGTAATTCAACTCTTCCAACCGATGAGTTACCCAAAGAGCGGTTAACCCGCGACTTTTGACCAAGCGCTGGACTTGAGCCACCAGATCTAACTGAGTATCGGGATCTAGCAAGGCTGTTGGCTCATCCAATAGGAGTATCTCAGACTGACGCGCGATCGCACCCGCAATGGCAATGCGCTGTTTTTGTCCACCGCTGAGGGCGTAAATCGGGCGTCGTTGTAAATCGAGCAGATTGACCGCGGCTAAGGCTTCGGTGACTCGGGCGCGAACTTGTGCGATGGAAAGCTTCTCCTCCACCAGTCCAAACGCCACATCTGCACCTACAGTCGGCATAACTAGCTGATGGTCAGGGTTTTGGAAGACAAATCCGATTAATCCCTCAATCTGTATCTCACCCGATTCAGGTGACAATAACCCAGCCAGCAACCGCAGCAATGTCGATTTACCACTACCATTCGTCCCCAAGAGCATCCAAAACTCACCCTTGGGAACATCTAGAGAGCAAGCGTCTAAAACCGATGCTCCACTTGACCAACTGAAGCATAGATCCCGTACCGTAATTGCGGCTTGAACCATGACGTTGGCGACGTGTTAACTACTGTTTTTCTTCAGCTAAGGCAAGGAAACCGGGTGTGCGTCCTGTCCCCACAGCACCAGATTTCTGGGAAATCATCACCGCACTAATTTCATTGGTGAGAACGCCGATTTTCTTATCGGACTGGTGTTCACAGGTCAGTTCTATGAACTCTGGTTTACCCGAACTCATGGCTTTCATAATTTCCTGGTAGGTTTCTTCCGCCGCTTCGGTTGACTTCCGTTGCACGGATAAGGGGAAGGGTGTGTTTTTCAAAGTCAAGTCAATCGTGAACATGCTACTCTCAAGCGCTAAGGATTCCTTTATAAATATAGTCTCCCTCTTATCTTAGACGGGAGGAGGGACAGATGAGAGAGTAGGGGGAGCAGGAGGGGGAGCAGGGGTGACGAAGGACGAAGGACGAAGGACAAATAACAGATGACAGTGGCAAAATCTGAAAATTTACCTTAATATAAGTTCAAGACCGTAAAGAAAAGTAAACTTTACTCACAATCGGATCAATTATCTGCTTAGACACAATCTAAGCTCAGTTATCCAGGTGAGAGAGGAGAGAGCTTTTCTTTAGTACTTATAAATTCTTGGAGATCTACACCTATGACAATAGCTGTCGGACGCGCTCCCAGCCAAAGAGGATGGTTTGACTCACTCGATGACTGGCTCAAGCGCGATCGCTTTGT
>NZ_JBKHUP010000093.1:0-28977 GCF_046565525.1 Coleofasciculus sp.
CGAAGCGTCGGAAACACAGCCCTACTGGTCTGGTTGTAGAAACCCAGACCTCAACGAAGTAGGTCTGGGTAGTTCATGATCAGACAATCTATTTGACATCCTCACCGCCCTATAAGGACGGTGATTCCCTACCAGTCAAACGCCATTGGTTTGGTTACCAAACCCCTACTGAATGTACTCTCGGTGGGTTGACAGCTCATCACACACTGCCTCATCCGAGGTCTTACACGCGCTCCCTGTCCGTTTATAGTCGTGGATATGCCCTACCCCGACTCTTTCTATATTTGTGGATGCATTATCATCCCTGTCGTGTTCTTTTCCACAGTTGACACAGACAATTGTCCTGACTGATAAGTTCAGTTTCCCCCAGCGATAACCGCATTCAGAGCATACCTGACTGGTGGGTTCCCATCGGCTAATCACCCGAAAATCCCGGTTGTGCTTATCGGCTTTAGCCTCACACAATAATCGGAACTCACGCCACCCAGCCTGACTGATTGCCCGTGCCAGTTTGCGGTTTTTCAACATCCCGGAAACGTTTAAATCCTCCAAAGCAATCACTTGGTTTTCGTTGATTACTTGGGTGGATAACTTATGTAGGAAGTCCTTGCGTTTATCCCGTATCTGGGTATTAAGCTTGGCTACCTTAACCCGCATCCGTTCACGTCGTTTACTCCCTTTTTGCCGTTTGGCTAACCGTCGCCCTTCACGCTTCAGCTTGCGGTAAAACCGTGAATAGTCTGGACTATCTACTTTCTCTCCATTGCTACAGCAGGCAAAGGTTTTTAGTCCTAAGTCTATCCCGATGGATGGGTTAGGAGCGGGTTTAATCTCCGGTTCCACCTCAACCACAAAGCTGAGGAAGTACCGACCCGCGCAATCCTTAATCACCGTGACTGAACTCGGTTCGGATGGCAAAGGACGTGACCATTTGGTCTTAACTTCCCCAATCTTTGCTAGGTAAACCTTAGCTGCTTTGACTTTGAATCCACCTCTGGTAAACCTGGCAGTTTGGCGGTTGGTTTTTCGCTTAAACCGTGGGGGATTAACCTTGGGTCCTTTGCGCTTACCAGCTCGGGACGAGAAGAAGTTCTTAAACGCTACCCCTAAGTCTGCAACCGATTGCTGGAGAGGAATAGCTGATACTTCGCCTAACCATTCCCGTTCTTCAAATTTCTTAGCTTGGGTGATACAAACCTTCTGCAGTTCACTATTTTTTGGTAACTTCTCTGACTGCTTGCACAAAGCCAAGGAATCATTCCAGACTACCCGTACACAGCCAAACAGCCGCGCCAATGACTGACGCTGACTGGGAGTGGGATAAATTCGGAACTGATACCTAGACTTCATGCTAATATGATATCATATTGATAATGCTGCTGCCCAGATGAAACAGGTATTGATTAGATGTTCTGATGCTGAGTTCAAACGGCTCAAACAATATTGCGTCCAAACTGAAAGGACGCAAAACGACGTATTGAGGGAACTAATCCGAAAACTAAAGATCGCAAGCAACGAGTCGCCCTAGAAGGGCGAGGCTTTAAACCCTTTATTTCCGGTAAAAAATTAGTTTTAATCGTTGACGATGCCATTGACAACCACAAACACACTCAAAGAATGGGCTGTTGCCGTTAATGCCTTAGAACAGGGCAAGACTATTATGTTACTTCGTAAAGGCGGCATTCGGGAAGAAAAAAATCGCTTCCAAGTCACTTACAATCCGGTTTTACTTTATCCTACCTACGAACATCAACAGCCTCATTTACTCAAACCAGACTATACCTCTCAGGTAACACCTGTCGCCTCGGGTTGGCATCCGCAAACAGTACAGATTAGCAGTTGGGCTGTCAATTATCAATTATTAATTATTCATTGATAAGTGAACCAACCCAAGCCCAGACAGCTTGGGTTGAGTTCTTTCAGTCAACTTCAATCAACACTGAACCATCAACAAGTGACAAAATTGGCTCAAAATCCGTAGCTCCACCGAGCGCGATACCCTCTTACATCAATATGAGTAAAACAGCTTGCACTGGCGAGTCCACCCCGATTTCCCCACCAGGATTCTAGGCGCTGATTGACTTGGGGTGGGGAGATCCCTTGAACCACAAAATCCACCGCATCACCAACTAAATGCCTAGATTTTGTTGCCCCTCCTGCTTTACGATTTGAGACAGGGTCACGATACCAGGAATTGATGCTAATCGGACGAGCGCCCAAATATTCTCTGACTTCTTCCATCACATGAGCCACTCTCAAAATCCCCTCAACCACCTCATTATTAACAGGAATCCTTGAACCATTCATGGTTGCTTCCGCCCAACTAAAATGTCCACCTTCAAGAACTGGATTCCCCAGATAGACTGTTCCTAATTTTGGTACGGTGATGGGACGTCCTTTATTGGGTGAAGCAATTGTAGTTTCTGGTGCTTCTGCTTTATCGCTGGGGCGGTTATTCGGTTCAGTTCCTTGAATTTCAATATGTTCTTTGAAAACGTACCAATCCGTTTGATTATTCTGTCCTAACAAAACCCCATCCGGTAAAAGGACTTTGACGTGTCCTCCATCAGAGGGTTCATCCTCGATAATTTCCAGGCGAGTACCCCCTTTTACGGTGATTTTCTCTTCGGGTTTGAGCCGAAATGATTGATCGGGTCGCGCTTTAAATACTGTATCGGATAAGATCTTGATTTTAATGCCGGTTCCCGGTTTAGGGATATCAATGATTTTTTGGGACTGGAGATAGTAAATAATAGCCGCAGCGCCAATGCTGGTGGAGGGATGCTTCAGAACAGTGGTACCCCCCCAAACCCACTCGGATTCATCTCCGGCTCCATGTCTGAATCCATTCCACAAGTCAAACCCCCACAGATAGGCTCCAAGGGTGCGCGTTCGGGCTTTGTGGAATTCCTTAGCCAGTAATAGTTCTGTCACTTTCTTCACAAATAAGTCCGGTTCGCGGAGATTCCACTCGCTGTAGTGGATAACCGCCGCAAACCACCACGGAATACCTGTCGCTTGTTCAACGGTTTCGTAGTGTTGTCGCAAATCCTTCATTCGCTCGACAATTTGCTGAACTTCGGATTCTTTTTCTTTTTGTAAGTTACAGGTCAGGAAGGCTTTTTCGTAGTTAGGCAAGAGTGTCTTGAGGCGAAAGTCCATAGTTGTGTTTAGCCCTTTTGGCACAATTTACTCTAGCTAATATTTTACTCTGCTCGAATCGAGTTTGGTACGGCTTCGGGGGTTAAACGTCTCTTTTTATCAGAGTTTCAGCGTTTTTAAGGAGTGATAAATTTATACCAATTCGCTATGATGTTGCGCCCTATTCTACCGAACTGTAGTCTCCCCTTGCTCAGGGGGAACGGCGATAGCCTGGAGGGGTGGATTCGTTGCAGGATTAAAAACGATAACACTATCACTACTCTTTTTTTAAAGCTCCTAGTCCCCACAAACAGATACCATATATCCCTAAATAAGCCCAAAGTTCTAACTCGCCACTCACTAACAACCAAGTCATCACTAAAGGGAACGTGATGGCTAGCATGATCACGGCAGTATCATAGTCTAAATTCATTGCTTTTATATGGATTCACAATGCTATTTTGGGCATTTAAATCGCTAAGACTAATGTAGCAATACTAATATAGCTTGCTATTTTCTATAAAACGAGGATAAAAAAGCTCCGAGGCTCCCGCATCCTCTGATCTCCCCCGTGCAAAAAAAGCGAAGCATCCTATGGCTTCCCCCTTAAGAAGGGGGACGGGAGGGGGATCTAAAGGGGGACGGGAGGGAGTTAATTGACCAACAGTATCCTTGAGTTCTTAGCGGTTAAAGCAATTGCTGAATTTGTTCAGGGGTAATCTGCTCAACATTGCTAAAAACTTGAGCCGCACCTGCTTTTTGTAAAGTTTGCTGGTATGCACAAAGGCGTTCGGTTGTTTCCTGAACGTGTGGCGGGAGAACACCAACACCAACCCAGGTTCTTTCTGGATGAAGAGTTTTAGCTGCCTTAACCGTGTACATATCAGCCACGGTATCTCCTACATAAATGGTGGGTAATGGTTGCTCAATCCGGTGCTGCTGCTGAAGCTGGTTAATTACCGCCAATAGTCCTGTCGGATCAGGTTTACCAGGTGCATCTTCCATCGCCACGAGTACGGGGGCTGGCAAACCGAGACGTTTTGAAAGAGCATAAAGTGCTTCATTTCGCGTCGCCCCACTGAAAAAGCCCCATAAAATACCGGCTGAGGTTAGATGTTCAAGATAGTTGGGTTGGAGGAGTAATGGTTCATGACAGATGTATCCTGTCCAATGATTTGGATCACTGCCTCGGTAGCGAGCATTAAAAAAGGCAATCAGGCTATCATAATCTAGGGCAACCTGCGATCGCGCCTGACCTCGCTGCTCAAAGTGG
This sequence comes from Coleofasciculus sp., assembly GCF_046565525.1. NCBI lineage: Bacteria > Bacillati > Cyanobacteriota > Cyanophyceae > Coleofasciculales > Coleofasciculaceae > Coleofasciculus > Coleofasciculus sp. The sequence continues at coordinate 4,415 of NZ_JBKHUP010000093.1, forward strand.
CGATAGATGAGTTCTCGTGAGGCATCCCAATCGTTGTTCCATAACCCTTCGGATTTGAGGTGATCAATCTCGGCTGAAGACGGGCTATACACTCCGGCGGTAAAATGCTCAACTGTATCTGCGATCGCTCTCCGGTAAGAGCCACTCACATCCCGAACGACACCATCGATATCGAAAACCACAATCGCTCGTCCCGACCCTGATTTTATCCTTGATTCTAAATTTGTCAATGTGAAATTATTGATCGTACATTAATTATAAGATACTTGATCTATTCTTGATCTATTCTTGATCTATTCTTGGAGGTTTGTTTGTCTAAATTTATCTTAAAAGTTCTCTGGTTAGAAGAGAATGTAGCACTCGCCGTCGATCAAGTCGTGGGTAAAGGAACTAGCCCACTGACATCCTACTTTTTCTGGCCCCGTAACGATGCTTGGGAACAAATCAAAAACGAACTGGAAGCTAAACATTGGATTAGCGAAGCAGATCGCATTGAGTTGCTCAACACAGCCACTGAAGTAATTAACTACTGGCAAGAAGAAGGTAAAAATCGTCCCATGAATGAAGCTCAGGCAAAATTCCCCGAAATCACCTTTACAGGTAGCGCCTAGAGCGTCGGTTCAGCCGTAGGGGTTAGTAGAGACGTTCCATGCATAGTCTCTAGTTTTCCTCACTGATGCCTCATCTGACTGAAATGATTATGCAAGGGAGCTATCCAGCCAGTTAATGTCTGGATAGCTCCTTTGTTTTTCACAGGTCATGCTCGCTTAGCATCAAACCATACCACCCGCCGCTTGAAAGCGAGCTCTTGCCCTCTTTAAAGCTTGCGTGGCTTGAATTTTCTCTTGCCGATTCTCGCTGTTTTGGACTTGCTCAAGACGCTCTTGGGCTTGAGAGAAAGCTTCCCGTGCTGCTTCCTTATCAATCGTCTCTCCCCGTTCCGCCCCATTGACGAGAATAGTTACTTCATTATTTTCAACTTCGGCAAATCCACCCATAAGTGCGATGGGTATCCAGTCTTTGGCGGGACGAACTCGCATCACCCCAATGTCCAGTGCAGATAACAGCGGGGCGTGACCCATCAAGATACCCAGTTGACCCGTCGTGCTGGGCAAAATTACTTCTTCAGCCTCAGAATCCCAGACAGTTTTGTCCGGAGCAATAACTCGAACCGTTAAGCTCATAATCTGTTAGTCGTCCTTTGTCATACTCGCGCTGCGTTAATCAAGCTACTTGACATCCGTCCTTGAAGGACAGGGAGCCTGAACCCAAATTTCCGGTCATTAGTCATTAGTCAGCAGCTTGGAGGAGCAAACATGACTAATGACTCAAAACGAAAGAAGAGATTAACCTTTCATCTTCTCAGCTTTAGCGATCACTTGATCAATATCACCGACCAGGTAGAATGCCTGTTCGGGCAGGTCATCCAATTCTCCATTCAGAATCATTTGGAATCCCTTAATCGTTTTTTCAAGAGAAACGTACTGACCGGCCAAACCGGTAAATACTTCCGCCACAAAGAAGGGTTGAGATAAGAAGCGCTCAATCTTCCGAGCCCGAGCAACCGTCTGACGGTCATCTTCTGACAATTCATCTAAGCCCAGAATCGCAATAATATCCTGGAGTTCCTTGTAGCGCTGTAGGGTTGACTGCACAGCACGCGCCGTTTTGTAATGTTCTTCACCCACGATATTGGGTTGGAGCATTGTCGAACTTGAATCCAGGGGGTCTACGGCTGGGTAGATTCCCTTTGAGGCTAAAGCACGAGATAATACCGTCGTCGCATCTAGGTGAGCGAAGGTGGTTGCTGGTGCTGGGTCGGTTAAGTCGTCGGCTGGGACATAGACGGCTTGAATCGAGGTAATTGATCCTTCTTTGGTTGAAGTAATCCGCTCTTGCAGTGCCCCCATTTCTGTAGCCAATGTGGGCTGATATCCCACAGCCGAAGGCATCCGACCGAGGAGTGCAGATACTTCTGAACCCGCTTGCACAAACCGGAAGATGTTGTCGATGAACAGTAGCACATCTTGCTTGTTGACATCACGGAAATGTTCCGCCATCGTCAGCGCCGCCAGACCAACACGCATCCGGGCACCGGGGGGTTCGTTCATCTGACCGTAAACCAGCGCCACTTTAGATTGGCTGAGGTCTTCTTCGTTGATAACCTTTGACTCTTTAAATTCGTTGTAAAGGTCATTTCCTTCGCGGGTGCGTTCGCCAACACCACCAAATACGGATACACCCCCGTGAGCTTTGGCAATATTGTTAATCAGTTCTTGAATGATAACGGTTTTACCAACACCCGCTCCACCAAACAACCCAACTTTACCTCCGCGACGGTAGGGCGCCAGCAAGTCTACAACCTTAATCCCCGTTTCAAAAATCGACGGTTTGGTTTCCAGGTCGGTGAATTTAGGAGCCGAACGGTGAATTGGCGATCGCTCTTCGGTATTGACCGGACCTAATTCATCGACAGGCTCACCTAACACATTGAAAATTCGTCCCAGGGTAGCACCGCCGACGGGAACACAAATGGCGGCACCCGTGTCTACTGCTTCCATCCCTCGAACTAAGCCGTCCGTACCACTCATGGCAACGGCTCTGACTTTGTTATCACCGAGTAACTGCTGCACTTCACAGGTTACCGCAACATCCTGTCCTGCTGCATTCTTACCTTCAATTTTCAAAGCATTGTAAATCCGGGGCATTTTGCCCCCAGGAAACTCAACATCGACAACAGGTCCGATGATTTGAGTAATAACGCCGGTGTTTGTCTTTTCTGTGGTGGCTACCATGCTTGCGTCTATAAGTGATTGATGTTTCTTTACAAAGAAAGTTGATCGGTCGTGAGCTATTCAATCAAAGCTGGCTCTTGCGAGTTTCCGCCTCAACGTTAGCCACGGGTATAAATTCCGGTTAAGCCAAACGCACTCAGGCATTCGGGGCATTCTCATCACGGTTTTAGCCATGGGCAAGGTAGTTAACCCGGGCTTCCATTGGAATGGAAATTCCCGTGCCGTTCTCTAGAGCTTAAGCGCTTAACAATACCGTTCTCTAGATTACCACTTATAGGCGATCGCAAACCCAATAGCCATTTAGGGTATGCAACTGTAATCAAATACTTACCCAAAGCTACTCATGTTTGGACTTTTTGGGTAAGTTTTAAGATGTCTGGCATGATGGCTAATCACAAACTGGCAAAAGCTATTCAGGACATGGGCTTCCATGAGTTTAAACGGCAGTTGGAGTACAAGTGCCAGTTGTATGGGTCAACCTTAATTGTGGTTGATCGATGGTATCCCTCAACCAAAACCTGCTCAAGATGCCACACCGAAAAAGACTCAATGCCCTTATCTGAGCGGGTTTTTCGGTGCGACAACTGCGGGTTGGAAATTGAGCGGGATTTCAACGCCTCCATTAATTTGGAGATAGCCGCCAGTTAGGTGGGGGAGAGCTTGTGGACTGGTTGAGTGCCGACACCACCAGGATGAAGCAGGAAGTAAGTTCCAAGGATGTCCATTTGTGGGTAGCTTTGGGTAAGTCTTATGTAACGGATTAGCTGCTCCCATTCAGTATTCCTGGGATTGAGCTTGCTGTTTGCGTCTAAGCCGTGTCAGAACGCCTACGGTTGCCACTCCCAGCAATCCGAGTACCCCCGATGGTTCTGGCACACTCTTGGGTTCCGGCTCATCCGGGGGAAATAAAGGTCCAGGATCTTCTGAGGGAAATTGGGGTTCATTAGGCGGCTCTTGAGTGGGTTGAGGTTTTATTTGTGGCGGTTTTGTCCCCAGAGACTTGCCTTTGATGAAGACAGCCGAGTCTAATATGCCATCACCCCAATCAGCTACATTAATCTTGATCGTATTTCGGCTATTTTTTATGAGCTGACCCTCAAAGGTCAAATTTTTGGTAAACCCATCCAGCTTCGTATTGATACCAGACCCTACAGGATTATAAATAAAGTCAGGGTGATACGAGGTCTCGTCGTTGGGGTCAGGCACTAAATTGTTGATCGTAACGGCTTGACCATCGCTTAACAGAGCCAAGGACTGTCCATTCAACCACATTGTAAACGAATCGTTAAAATCAGTCCCGCCAAATTCGACAAATTCTTCTGAACCAAAAACATATTGAAAAAATAACTTTTCTACGCTATCGTCAGCATCAAAGCTGAGTTCCAAAGTCATGTTATCCCCTTGCATCCCTATTGCCCTATCTTCAGGGGAGGAACCTGCCGCCGGATCTACAGGGGGAGGGCTTTGTGGCTCAAAATCTGTACTCAAGTCGCTGAGATCTCCCCCGTGAAAATCTACTCCTCCATCTTCCTCGTTTAGTCCAGGTAAGTCTGCGACTTTGCCCGTACTCAAAACGATGCCCTCACCCAGACCAAAGGGATCGTTGTTGAAAATGCCAAAGGCATCATCATTAACTCTTTGCAGATCATCGTAAACTGTTAAACCAAAGTTACTCAGTCCAGCCGTATCCCCTAGCAAAGCATTAAGTAAATCTTGGGCATTGCTATTGGGTGTGATTGTAAATGCCATCGCTGGCAGTCCACCTAAGCTCAGAATAGCCGTTGTTGCAATAGTGATCGTTGTTGTCTTGATTGGTAGAAGCCCCATTGTTTTTCCCTCCTTAAAGGAAAATAGTCGCATAGTGTTCTCACGGATTTCAAGCTCTTCGGCTTGTCTTCACAGAAATAACACATTAATGTAAACTTTTGTTAAAGATAGGGTTTAAAATAATTTTCTTGTATTCTCTATTTTACTCTGTAATACAAGTAATTGATTGATTCCCGTTCCCTTCTGATGCAAAAAGCCGTTATCATTTGTCCCGGTATTCACAATCCACAGTTGACACAAGAGTTTTTAGCGGGGTTGCAACGCTATGACTCTGGAAATGCATGGCGTGTTCAGCAATTATTAATATTTAAGAGCCAAGAGTATCCGGCTTATTCAGCTATTCATATTTTGAACTATTTGCAGCGTCATATTAGCCCAGGGAACACCTCCCTTACTTTTATCAGTTTTAGTGCCGGAGTGGTGGGGGCGATTGGTGCAGCATGGGGATGGCAGATGCTTGGGGGAACCGTGAAAGCTTTGGTAGCGTTGGATGGGTGGGGTGTGCCACTCTATGGAACCTTTCCCATTTATCGGCTGAGTCACGATTATTTTACCCACTGGAGTTCCGCCTTATTGGGGAGTGGCGGGAGTCGTTTCTATGCTGCCCCCGCCGTAGAGCATCTAAAGTTATGGGAAAAGCCGGATAATTGTCCAGGGTGGAGGGTGCAGCGAGTTAGAAATGGGGGAGAATGGCGACGTTATATGACGGCGGCTGAGTTTGTGGTGCAACTCGTGCAGGATTAGCCGTTTTCGTATTGATAATCGGTACAATTATAGCCAATCAACGCCAGAGTTGATTGGTAATAGAATGGCTGACGCTGCCTTAGGCGTCTCCAATAAGATTGAAGGAGTTTTCTATTGTAACTCATTCACCGGAAACGATCCAGGTTTAACGACAATCATTTTCGTTTTCCCCTGACGATTCACTTCAATATCGAGATTCGCCCCCACCTCACTCGCTTCTACTTCCTCTTGTACATCCGAAGCCGTTTTAATCGGTTTTCCACCAACTTTTTGAATAATATCGCCCGGTTCAAGACCCGCTTGTTGAGCTGGGGAATTGGGAACGACGCGGACGATTAAGACGCCTTGATCTTGAGTCACCTTTAAACCAGCATCTTGATCCTGATTAATTTCTTTGCGTAACTCGGGGGTTAATGTTACCATCTGAATTCCCAGATAAGGATGGTCAACCCGACCTTTTTCAAAAAGCTGTTCAGCAATGCGTTGAGCGGTTTCAATGGGAATGGCAAAGCCCAATCCTTGAGCATTGGCGCGAATGGCAGTATTAATGCCAATAACTTCACCACTGGCATTTAATAGCGGTCCTCCAGAATTCCCTGGATTAATTGCGGCATCAGTTTGGATAAAGCTTACTCGTTTTTCGGGAACACCAACCTGAGAACTCGATCGCCCCAAAGCGCTAATAATGCCTACGGTTACGGTATTATCTAAACCCAGAGGATTACCGATCGCAATTGCCCACTCGCCAGGAATCAACTGTTCGGCTTTACCCAAGCGGACGGTTGGCAAATTCTCTGCCTCAATTTTAATAATCGCCACATCGGTTACCGGGTCTGCACCCAACACCCGACCCTCTAACGTCCGCCCATCCTTGAGCGTAACCTTGACGATATCCGCCCCGTCGATAACATGAGCATTGGTAATAATTCGCCCATCCGACTCCAGAATAAAACCCGATCCCGTTCCTCGTTCTACGCGAGGTTCAGGAACAGGCATCTCATTGCCAAAAAAGCGGCGGAAGAAGGGATTTCTAAAGGCTTCGGGAACGTCTTGGCTGACCTGACGCGCCGCATCAATTCTCACCACCGCAGGTCCTACTTGCTCGACGGCTTGGGCAATAAAATTGAGATTGGCAGGAGCCGAACGATTGGTGCGTCGAGTTGGGGATAAGGGTTCCAATACCGCAGGCATCGCTTCTGGAGGATTGAGTCCTTGAGGCTGAGCCATAAGGTAGCGACTGCCCAAAACCCCTGCTCCACCGCCTAAGCCTAGCAAGGTCAGATAAACGGTTAGCTGCTTTAAAGATAAACTCATGGTCTTGAAAACTATGGGATAGTTTTTGCAGGGGTTGACAAGCGCGATCGCAACTCGCCAATTGCGCTGAGTTGCTGCCTTTAATTGTACAACCTTCCTTTTAAGAGTGCCTCTGCTTCCCCTGCTTCCTAATCTTCTACTCTGGAGAGAGCATCGATGAATGATGATGCTGTCGCAGCGGAATTTCAATCACAAACTCACTGCCTTGCCCCGGTTCAGAATTACACTGAAGATATCCCCCATGTTTTTCCACGACAATCTGATAGCTAATCGATAACCCCAAACCCGTGCCTTTTCCTACAGGTTTAGTGGTGAAAAACGGATCGAATAGACGTTGACGCACAATCTCAGTCATCCCAGCTCCATTATCCGCAATCCGAACCACCACCCATTTATTCACCAACAATGATTTTGCCTGGGATTTAGGACGCTTCACGTCTTTAATGGCGGTCTGAATCACAATCGTGGGATAAGGACTAGAGGATTGTCCATCAGACAACTGGGCTTGAGCATTTAAGCGTCTCAACTCTTCGAGGGCATCAATGGCATTACTCAGCAGATTCATAAAGACTTGGTTGAGTTGCCCCGGATAACATTCCACCAAGGGTAAATCCCCGTATTCCTTCACCAATTGCACTTCAACCAGACCGGGCGTCGCTTTGAGCTGATTTTGTAGAATCAACAACGTATTATCCAGTCCCTCGTGCAAATCCACCGATTTCATCTCGGCTTGATCCAAGCGGGAGAAATTCCGCAACGACAGCACCAAGTTGCGAATGCGATCGGCACCTAGTTTCATGGAGTTTATTAGTTTAGGCAGGTCAGTTTTGACAAACTCCAAGTCAATGTCTTGGGTGGTTTCTTGAATTTCGGGTACAGGCTGGGGATAGTGCTGCTCATAGAGTTCCAGCAGCCCCATCACATCCTGAACGTACTGAGAAGCGTAAGCGATATTGCCGTAAATAAAATTAATCGGATTATTAATTTCGTGAGCCACACCAGCAACCAGTTGTCCTAAAGACGACATTTTTTCAGTCTGAATCAACTGACTTTGATAAGAATGCAGTTGCTGGATCATCCGCTTGAGTTCGCGGGTTTGTTTTTTTAATTGGGCTTCACTTTGCCGCAGAGCTGTTTCTACCCGCTGGCGTTCGAGAATATCCTGCTGAAGCTGGACATTAGCTTGAGTGAGCTGTGCTGTGCGCTGTTCAACTTGAATTTTCAATTGATCATGGGACTTTTGCAGGGCTAAGTCCGCTCGCTGGCGCTCCCCAATTTCATGGCGCAGTCGTTCATTCGTCTGGGCTAATTCAGAGGTTCTTTCCTCCACCGCCTGTTGCAGTAGTTCGATTACTCCATACATTTCCACCGGGTTAAGTACTTGCAGCAGGCTGGTTTGGGAAACGATTCCCACTAATTCTCCCTGATTTGAGCGAACCACCAACCGTCGCACCCGATGCTGCTGCATTTTTTCGTGGGCTAGCCACAAGGAATCCGAGGGACACAGACAAAATAGCGGCGTACTCATCGCCTCTTGAGCCTTCAGGCGCGATAAATCCAGTTCTAGTGCCTGAAACTGGACAATATCGCGTTCAGTGACAATTCCCACAGGAATTAGGGACTGAGAATGAAGCATTGGGCATGGACAAACTTGAGTCAAAGGAACAGAACGTCCGGTTTGGCTGAGGGCGGCTTGTTCCTGATACTGAATTTCTGGAACTCTGAGTTGAGTAATCACCACGCAACTAACCTGATGCTCTGTCATTAGCTGTGCTAACTGTAGCACCGATGTGGTCACGGGTACATGAATCACCGCTGTGGTCATGACATCTTGTACACAGCGTAATCGCGTCAGTAGATTCACCGGTTGCAGCGCTTTGCGAATACTCTCATGAGTCACAATTCCCATAGGTTGCCCTTGCTCATTGACAATCGGCAGGTGACGAATCCGATGCTGGCGTAAGAGTCCCAATGCGGTAAAGATATCGTGAGACGGTGACGGTTGCAGCGTAATCGCGGGTTGAGTCATGGTTTGGGCAATATTGACTCGGCTTAAGGGAAGACCCGCAGCCGCTAACTTAACGATATCGCGCTCGGTGAATATTCCCACCAGTCGCCCTCCCTCCATCACCAATACACAACCCGCCGCCGTATCAGCGATACCAAAAGCTGTATCTTCTTCCTGAGATAAACATGAAATTTTTGGGAGATTTCCTAGGCTTTGACTAATGTCAGTTGCTAACGCCTGGGTGGGTAACCGGCAACTGCGAAATCGACTCATGAGCGCCAAGACATCCCCCAGAGGGGTATCTGGTGCGACGGTCAAAAAATGAGCATCAATTGCTGGTTCTAGCGCTAAGGAATGAAAAGGCAGACCACTCGGCTGCATGAGCAATGTCTCTGGGGTGATGATTGGCGTAGTTGGATAGAGTTACGGCGATGGGAAGTGAACACTAACGATTAGACAGAGCTTGACAATTTGGCTTGGTTATGGTATATGCTGTTTTATAGCTATGGCAGCTATTCGCCTGCCAAGGAGGAGCTTACATTGGGAACTATAGAAATATGAGAGTTGCACCCTAGAAATCTGTAGAACTTCAATCACTCGGTTTTACAGGCAATTTTACGCTGTGGCTTGACCTGTTGCTGCCTATTTTTTTTAAGGTTGTAATAAATCATTACATTCACACTAACCTCTCCCTGGTATAAATACCAGGGATTTTCAACAGATACTGGATCAATCAAGATTGAGACGATTTACCCAATGTTCCCTTGCCAAAGAATTTCGGCGGTTCATTTAAGGTGTATACCTGAGTGGCAGAAGCGATCGCCTGACGGATATAGGCAGGGGTTTGTAACACTCCTAATAACCCTACGCCGTCGATTAGGCGCAAGCCCCCGGTTGTGTTTTCTTGCAGGCGTTGGTCAACAGTGGCAGGTAGGGGTTGAGTATCAATGGCTTGGAGAGAGGCGATCACAAATCCCCACGGCTCACCGTAGGTGGGGGTGTAGCAACAATAGGAATGTACATTGGGAAAAACGGTGTTTAGGGTGTGAACTAGGCGACCATGGGCTTTGACGGAGACAGGTCCAACGGGTCCGGCTTGTAGGACTAAAAACCCATCAGGTGTTAAAACTCGCTGGACTTTCTCAAAAAACTCTTTGGTAAAAAGTTTATAGGATGGTCCTTCTTCAATCGGATCAGACAGATCGGATATGATAATATCCCACTGTTGCTCCAGGTTGTCTAACACCTCTAGAGCATCACCAATCACCAATTGAGTCCGAGGATCATCAAAGGCATTTTGGTGCATTTCCGGCAGGTGTTGTCGGCAAGCATCCACAACCTCACCATCAATATCCACCATCATCACCCGCTCAACTGTTTTCCAGCGCAGGATTTCGCGCACCGTTGCTCCTTCACCCCCTCCCAAGACGAGAACATGGCGTGGATTAGGGTGATTGATCATCACAGGCTGAACCAAGGCTTCATGGTAAATAAACTCATCGCCCGTACAGGACTGCCATTTGCCATCTAAAACTAAGCCTTTGCCATAAGCTCCTGTTTCAACAATATACATCTCCTGATAGGCGGTTTTCTTGTAAGCCAAAACCTTGGTAATCCCATGAACATACATATCCCAAGGTGTGATATACTCACTTATCCACAAATCAGCACCAACATGACTGCCAGCCATATAGCCCCCTCCTTCCTAGGTTATACCGATCGTCATTATTGCAGAAATAGCCAACAGACAACAGGTAACGGGAACATCCCAGTTTGACATCGTAGCCGATGATCTAAGCTGAATCGAACAAGGTGAGAATTTGGTTAAATAGAGGTTCATGAGCGCGAGTTTGTAAAATGGCGCGAGCTAATTCAATAAACTTATGATCTCGTTGGTTGTTATACTCAATCAATTTACTGGCTGGATGAAACGTCAGATCATCAGCTTCTAATTCGTTAGTACTTCCCGTTTGTAAACCCGAAAACCTCGGTCTCCAGGATATGGATTTACCCCGCAAGGTAAATTGAAACCACTCAATTTGGTCGTGGCGAAGTTCAACCACTACGTCGAAATAAGGCTCGCCTCCTTGATACCAAACTTTGGTAATTCCCTCTTTCGCTGGGCTTAATATCCCTGGATCGATCTGTCTGAGGGAAGCCCCTAATCGTTTAATTTCATCTTGATCCATCTGCGTCACGAATTTGGGTCTCAGCTCCCTGGTATATCCCCATAAAGGTAAGCTGATCGCTAAAACTATATACTGGATACGCCCATATCGCCAATGACTCCGGATTTCTAGGTGGAGAGAGGAAATTTGCCGCCACCTATCAAGTGATTGATGTTGAACCTTTACGATGCCCTCTGATTCAATCCTTGCTGACGTTTGAGGAATAGGATCAGCGCGATCGCTAACAGACCCATGACCATGCCAGGTTCGGACACGCTGACGGAATTAGGATTGTTTGGCTGAGGGAGCTGTTCTTTTCCGTCTTCCACCTTCCGATCAAAACTCGTGATTTCACTGGGAGTTTTTGCCATCGACCAAGCATAGCCATCCACAACACTCACCACCGATGGAGCTAATGCTGCCTTTGTTGCCAGTCGCTGCAAGACCTCTGGGAGTTCTGTAGACACACCCCCCCCCACTATCTTGAATAGCTTTTAACGTCCCATCATCATAAGCGGGTGGCAACGCGCCCAGATGCACCATCCATAACGGTGCAGGCATGTCTAGCCCATCTTTACTGTCCTCGGTTGACACTCCCCGGTCTAAAGACACGGGGATTCTGCTGACAGAGTAGACTGCGGCAAAGCCCACAATCTCACTCTCGCTACGGTCGTCAAACACCGTCTACCCAGTCGGTTTAGATCTATTTCTAACTTTCTGGCTACTTTTCTTAAAATATTAGCACTGCCATTCAAGTCGGCATTTACAATTGAACCATCGCTACTACGATACAAACCGCGCTTTATTCGTCTTCCTGATGCTTTCCAACTGTCTGGTTTTTTACCAAACTTAGGTAGGGAGTCTCCATCTAGGTAGCTGGCTTTACTCGTGTAAGCTTCTTCTGTTACTTCTAAGCGAATGCCGTAAATCTCACACAATTGCTGCAATCGGTCTTTAAACTTACCCAAGGGCATTTGAACAAATTTTTGGTTGTTCAACCTACCCATATTGGCGTTTTCCTTAAACCCTTCGTTCCACCCCAGAACAATCGTGCTTATGCCGTATTTAAGGCAGTGATTGATAATTAACCTTGCCCCTAGGCTTTTTGTTTTTAGCCATAATTTGGCTTGGTTGTTGCTGTCTCTATTTTCATCGACAATGGTAACAACAGTCAATCGGGAAATAAATGCGAAAAAATTCATACGAGTACAGGCACGACAACCACGCTATCGGATTGTGCGTGGTTCACCTGGTCTGGATACCTAAGCGACGCAAGAAAGTGCTACCATCCAAGATTCGTGATAGAATATTTGAGATATTCAGCGAATTAGCCACAGAAAAAGGTTGGCACATTAGAGCGCTTGAAGTCGCGGGGTTTCCCGCAGCGGAGGAGTTTTGATGAGCCGAAAAATTTCTGTACCCTCACTCACGTACAGCGACTAAACAAATCAGCCAGAATCTGATTAGAAAACAAAAACCCGTCTGGATCACTTAATCTCAGCCGCCCAGTCATCGGTAGTTTCTGGGCATTGTGCCAATCCCAGGCTTTTCCATCTCGTTCTACAACTTCTACCCAACCTTGCTGGTAGTAGGGCTGCAAAGTTGTCCCAATCTGTTCGAGAGTCTTCTCGCCAAACTGCTGCACCAGTGTAGATAGACTCACACCTTCTGCCAAGCGTAGTCCTAGCATCAGAGTTTCTAACAAAATATCCACGTCCGAGAGTTCTGGACTTTCCCAGATCCCATTCGCTTCAATGAACTGTTGCACCCAAGTATAATACTCTCGCCGAGTGCGGGGGCGAGTAAACCGCCGCCCCTGGACATAACTCGCCGCCCCCATACCAAACCCATAAAAAGGATGGTTTTCCCAATACACCCGATTATGTCGGCATTGGTGAGTGGGTAAAGCATAGTTGGATATCTCATAATGTTCATACCCGGCATCAGTGAGGAGCGTCTGGGCAAGGCGGTACATTTGAGCGGTTGTCTCGTCAGTCGGTAAGGGAGAAATGCCGGGGCTGTACTGTCGTCCAAAGGCGGTGACGGGTTCTATAGTCAGGTCATAGCATGAGATATGGGTAGGGGTAAGCTGAATGGCGGATCTCAAGGATTCCTGCCACTGTTCTAAGGTTTGAGTGGGCAATCCAGAAATCAAATCTAAACTCCAGTCGGGAACCTCTACTTGGCGGAGCAACTCGACAGCGGTAAAGATATGATTAAGCTGGTGCGATCGCCCACAAATGCCCAATAGTTCATCTTGAAAGGCTTGAACTCCTAAGCTAACTCGATTCACGCCAGCATCCCGGTATCCTTTGATCTGGGACAGGTCGAATGTGCCTGGGTCCATTTCCAAGGAAATCTCCGCATCGGTAGCTATGCCAAACTGCTGTGCTAAGGTATCCAGAATGCGGCTTAACTGTTGAGTCGATAACAGAGAGGGGGTGCCACCGCCAAAGAAAATGGTTGATAGAGAACAAGTCGAGGCTGGTGTTGTTTGGATTTCCTGAGTCAATACCTCAACATATTCCTCAATCGTGCCGGACGTGCTACCCGTGGCTTTATCGCCGACTACGGATACAGGAAAGTCACAGTAGTAGCAGCGACGGCGGCAGAAGGGAATGTGGATGTAGGCAGAACGAGGAATTCCCATCTCTATGACTTTCTCAGATTTGTTTAAAAAATTTAACACATTTTTCCGGAATTCGGGGAGCAATTCTTAAAGTTTGATTAACAAGTCAGTAGGTCAATGGAAATCAACCCAACTCTATCACGTTCTGTAAATACACCTTAAACCCTGACATAAGACGTAGCCTGCTTCTTGATGAGCGAGTATGACAAATGAATTGTTATTTCAAGATAGTTTTAGAACAAGTCTTGAGCCATCAACTAAAGCAGGGCTAAGTAGGTGGGTAGAAATAAACTCAACTTTATTACGTTATGTAAATTTGTCTCAAATTCTTGCCAATGAAAAATGACGCTCCTGACCGTTCACCTTGATTTTGCCGCCTGCCGAGAACAGTATTCTCTTATACGAATATACGAAAAACTGAAGATTTGAGCTAAGCCGATAGGCATAGGAAAACAAAATGAAGTGAAAGATATAATAAATGAGATTAACCTCTATGATTATAAATCTCGAATAGTATTGGAAGATTTGTCAGATAAACCACTTGGATTGGAACCATGCTTGATTTTGTCATTATTCTTTTATTCATCCTAGGAGGAGCCGGTGTAGGGTTCGACACTGTTGAATTGCTGCCGCCCTCCGTGCAGGAACAGATCACGAATCTGGAAGCGCTGCGCTGGATTTTAGCCAGTTTTACCGCCATTATCGGTTTTGCGGTTGGGTTAACCGTGCAGGTGACCTATCGTCGTTTGGAAAAGCAGGTGCGCCAACTGCCAATTGAGGTAATTTTAACCCGGGCAGTCGGTTTGGTATTGGGGCTGCTGTTAGCGAATTTAATGCTAGCACCGATTTTCTTACTGCCTTTTCCCTCTGAGTTTGCCTTTATCAAGCCCCTAGCGGCAATTTTGGGCAGTGTGATGTTTGCCTTTCTGGGAATCAGTTTGGCAGATACCCACGGTCGGACTTTTTTGCGACTGATTAATCCGAACAGCTTGGACACGATATTGGTGGCAGAAGGGACGCTCAAAGCGGCAGCGAGTAAGGTACTGGACACAAGCTGTATTATTGATGGTCGCATTGAGGAACTGTTGAATACAGGGTTTGTCGAGGGTCAAATCCTGATCCCCCAGTTTGTGTTGCAAGAGTTGCAGCAGCTCGCTGATGCAGCGAATGATCAAAAGCGGATTCGGGGACGACGCGGTTTGGATATTCTCAAGGCAATGCAAACGGCTTATCCGGAACGCCTGATTATTCACCCGGCTGATTATTATGAGGATATTCAGACGGTGGATGCCAAATTGGTGCGGTTTACTCAGGACATTAATGGCACGCTTTTGACCAATGACTACAATTTGAGTAAAGTGGCTAATTTGCAAAAGGTCCCCGTACTCAATGTCAATGACTTGGCTCACGCGATGCGTCCGATTTATCTACCGGGTGATAGTCTGGAACTGAAAATCCTCAAGGAGGGGAAAGAACCCTCTCAAGGCGTGGGTTACCTAGATGATGGCACGATGGTGGTTGTAGAAGAAGGACGTAACCACCTCGGCGCTGAAATGCGGGTTGTGGTGACCTCTGCTTTACAGACTTCTGCCGGACGGATGATTTTTGCTCGTCCTCAAGCTTCTGTGGCGGCGTGAAGCCATGAATCGGCTGCGGTTGAGGTGGCTTATACTTCTGGAAACGGTGCTGGAAAATCAGCATCGTTTTTGATCAGTTGTCTAACTAATCTCTAGGAAGGAACACTGCTGTGTAAGAATGGTTTAGGATTGTCAGAGAAATTTCTGGCAAGATGTAGGCTGTTTAAGAGAAAACGAGCTTTTTATGAAAGTTGGCGATCGCGTTCGAGTTAAGACATCTGTTATTGTTTACCACAATCCTGCCCACCGCAATGAGCCGTTTGATATCAAGGGTACGGAAGGCGAAGTCATTGCTATCGTTACGGAATGGCAAGGGCGACCAGTGAGCGCTAACTTACCGATTCAGGTCAAATTTGATAAAAAGTTTCGCGGTCACTTCCGGGAAGATGAGTTAGAAGTGGTATGAATGTTCAGTTCTTCTCAACAAAATCAGTCAGTTGCTCGGTGAAAATACCTATCCTAGTCAGCTTTTTTGTTGACGGTTAACGGCGTATTATTATTCATTTGAATCATTAGCGACGGCGACAGAACCACCTAAACAGGTTGATGTCGCCTTGCATTTTTTGGAGTTCTTGTTGGTGGCGTTTGGCGGTTTGGCGATACCATTGGCAGTAGGACTGGAATTCTTGGCGATACTGGGTTTCTCGGTGGAACTCGTAGGTGAGTTGGTAGGTGGCAAAAATATCCGCAGCAGGTGGAGGAGTGGGGACAATTTGGCGGAATTCCTCTGACATGGGGATTAGGGGGTATTGGGTTGGGTTTTGCACAAGTCAAATCGCCCACGGCGTTTAGTTTAGGGTACTCTATATCCGGCTGAGCGTCCAAGCCGCGATCGCTCACTGTCTTTTCTGATGATGTAATGTCTTTTTGGCTAAGCGGTAATTGTCACAGGATAAAGAACGCTGTTGCTTCAAATCGTGAGTGATAAATCCTAAAATTTAAACATTCTTTTACGAGTCAAGCTGTCACTTTGGCTTATAAGCTATCGAACGTATATCGAGATCAACAACAACCATTCCTCCTCGATTTTTCTCTACTTGACGCCATACTGCGTAGCCCCTAAGAATGGCTTTTTCCCAATCACCGAGCGAACATTGATCAATTTCTAGGTGAGAAGTCATATTTTTAACAGTCTTGAGAAGTTGGTAATCAAGTGCTGAAACGCCTTCCAAGAAATTATGATCCTTGGCATAGCTGAAAATAAGTGCTGATATACCCTCTTCAATTGCCTTAGCACGACCACCGTCTTCAACCTCATCAACTTTAGGATTGCTTTTACGTTTACATCCAAGTAGTTGACGAGTAACCGGAGACCAACCTAAAACCCCAGCATAGGTGAGGTGGAAAACATCGTGAAAGCGGTAACCATCATTTGCATAGGAGTTATCGGTGAGGTTATTTCCAATCTGTTTTCCGTTGACCAATGCTTTCGTTCTCACTGAGTTATCTTTGCTCTCCTCAGTAATCTCTACCGCAAACCGCCGTGGCAAACGTTCGTGTTCTGGAAAATCACTGTCAAATATATGCCCTATAGTTTTAACACCTATCTGTTCTGAATCTCTCCATCCCCAACGGTCAAGACACTTTTTTAGATTGCCTTCTGCAATTTCCCCTAAATCAAGATCAAACTTGCTTGCTACGTTGGCAACATACCAAAGTAAATCCCCCAATTCTTCTGAAACACTCTCTTTGAATAGTTTGTGAGCATCTCCGTCACGGAGATATTTCTTGTATTCAGTGAGAATTGTACCTGCTTCACCGACCAAACCAAGCAGGGGTACGATTATTCCATTTCCACTATTGCTAGGAATCTGATCGCTCTTCAGCGCTTGTTCTTGATACTTGCGAAACTCCATTATTCACTCCTTGCAATTCTATCTGACTTAGATTGGGTAGTAGCTTTGGTTATTCTGGATTCTCTTATAACCTTGTTGATTCCCCACTTGGGCGGATACCAGTAATCAATTGGTTCTCTACGAGCTAAATACTTTTGCTTTATACGAGTTCGACCTGATATTCCGGAAATTTCCGGATGCCTAATCCGTGAATATTTATCAACCTCGCAAAATAGATTTTGGCAATCAATTAACTGTAATTGTCGTCCAAAGAGGTACTGAAAATCAAGACCTAATCGCTCGAACTCAGATTCTTGAATGTCCGCCATGAACTTGATTATTTCTGGCTCATTTAGACCACCCAGATCTGCAAAACATTTCCGAATACCATCAAGCGCACCCGGACCAGGAACTACGAAACTCATTTCATCGAAATTCGTAATTTCGCTGTAATTGACATCTGTTATAAACTGGTATGCCAGAAAGTCACCGATAGTAGGATATTCACGCAAGAGGTCAAATCCTCTGTGCATATTTGCTGCATCTGTGAGTTTCTTTGGCAGTTCATCAGCCATCATCCGCTCAATCAACTTGAGATGGTTACGGTGCTTTCTGGTATGCCCCAGTATTTTTCCTCCTGACGGCATGATGTAAGCTGCTGAATAGATGCGTTGACTGTTTTCTATGGCTTCGGTAAGAATTTTGTCATAGCGTTTAAAAGAATAGTCTGCGTAGATAATATTGCCAAGCTTATTTTCTAAAAGTTGCCATGTTTCAATCTTATTGAAAATTTTAAACAGAATGATTCTGAAAAATACTTCCTCTGGAGTTGGAGGGAGATCGTCGCGGTAGATAACATGACGGATCAGGTACTGGCTGGTGCGATCTGATGCTCGGTAGGCATTTGTGAATTTGAAGGTAGAAAGGATTGGATCGTTAGTCCAAGGCATTGGTTTTCCCACCAACTTTTTGAAAAAAATATTCTGTCTTTCTGCGGCGAAACGCCAGTAGGTATCAAAAACCACGGTGGGTTTTGCAGGCAGAATGTGGGAGTATGCAGCAATATCTATACTGTCATTTATTTTGGGTTTACCATAGTTACCTAAGTCAAGACTTAGTTGTTCATCAATAGGTTTGTTTTGGCGATCGCTTTTCAATTGTCCCCGCGTTGGTTGTTTGGCTGCCATACTATGTTCCGTCCGTTGCTGGTTAGTCTGTCTTTGAAGACAGTGCTTTTTGACAAGCCTCCTTGACTGGAGCGAGAGTATCTGAAGTCTTGGTAATGTTATCCAGTTTTGCTACACCAACAAAGCAATTCATTCGGTTAAACGTTAGCCCCATTTCGTGAGCAATAAAGGTTCCTAGTCTGCAAAGTCCTAAGTAATTACCATAGGCTTTATTGAATATCTGTTGGGTCGCATAAAAAGCGTTCATCGTAAGCGTTTCTCCCTGTGGAACAAAGCTGACGTGTTGCAGACATGGAAAAGGAAGCTGAGCACTACGAACATGGTCTCTTCCTGGGTCAAAAATTGACGCCTGAAACATTGTCCTCCTAACTCCTGGACGTGCCTGGTACTCGGAAATAATGTATTCAAGTTGATTTCCATTACAGGGACCCGATCCAAAAGCAATAAGTCTCTCAAAGTAAAGACCACGCCTGTTTTTATGAGGTTCTGTAGCTTTGATGCTGCAAAGAATGCTGAGATATCTCTCAAATAACCCTTTTCGTTGGTATTTAGAACGTCTCCAGAGAGAATGAGGAAAAATTGTATTAGCAACCGTGTGGATTTTTTGCTCACCATTGGCAATCAGACAAGTATCGAGCGACTGTCGAATATCTGTATCCTCATTTGGAATGCCATCATTAAAATCTGTGATGCTCACCACAAGAGGGGAAATTTCCTTGCCTGGATTATCAATAATGTGCAAAAAGGCTTCTGCCCAGGCATGGGACAGGTTTGTTTGCTTGAAAAGGCGAGGTAAACTGTTACTCATCTTCCACCTCCTCAAGATGTCGATATTGACTTAGACCGATAAATTGATAGCGCGAGATACGAACAAAGACAGCCCATCCTGTATCGCGGCAATAAACCCGCACAATGCCAGGACGGTTAGCTTTGAACAGGCGTCCTTTCGGGTGATTTTCTTCAAAGGTGATAGTGTCATTTGCGGCTTCTGCACCAATTTGAAGCAAAAGGAGACTTCCAACTTCAGCATCAATCGTTGGCATTGACCAGTGTGCGTCGGCGATAATCAACGGGTCAGTAGATGGATGCCCAAGCACCTTTTCACGAATAGCCTTGGGTTTGGTTTTGAGAAGCAAACTAGCTCTTGGGGGAGCGATCATCTTTAGGGTATAAGCCATGTGAGTAATCAGAGTTTCATACCCAACACCAAAACTACAAGCAACTGTAAAAATCTGCTCTGGCGTTGCCGAAGCAGCATCCCACCCTCGCGAAACAAATGCTTTCCGCACGCCTAAAACGGGCATAAGCAAGAATCCAGCAAATAAGTTAACTAAAAACTCCTCTGGTTGAAAAGCCGTAGAGCTTTGTGATTCTTCTATCAGTTCATCGATAGTTGAACCATGTCCAAAGACGTGATGACCGAGTTCGTGAGCGCAGGTAAAGATGCGTCTGGGGAGAGGGCGTAATGCAGAAAGCAAGATTATCGGCTCTGCTTCTCGGAGATAGATACCCTCCATGCTGATGTCAACAAACTTGACCCTCACATTGAGCTTATCGCACAAGCCGTAAATGCAGAGTGGGCTTTTATTGTCAAAACCTGCATTCCTCCGCACATCGATGGCTTTTTGCTGGGCTTGTTGTGCCAACACCTTTCTCTGATTTCTCAAAGTCTGATTCCTCAAAGTACTTCTCCCCCTCTACGCATTGAGGCAAGTATTGTTAAAAGTCGATCAAGGTCATCTGGCTTAAGCTTTCGGAGTTCTCTAGCGGCAAGCTGAATCTTGTCGTCATGGATATCAAGCTTGTCTGCACCCTCCCCAAGTAACCATGACACACTTACGTCATAAATTTCAGCCAGCTTCGTGATCTCATCGGCAGAAACCTTTCTATTTCCAGCTTCCGCTTCCGTAATTGAAGGACGATGAAGACCAAGCATCTTAGCTACTTGAGCTTGGGAAAGTCCTGCCATCTTGCGAGCTTCACGCAAGCGGGCTGCAATAATTGACCTCTTCTGTTCTTGATAACTCATATCTAAGTCTCTCCTGTGTTGACAATCTTACAGACTACATCAACGGACTCATCAATGGTGAGCCACTGTTTGCCGTCCTGTGAGAGACCTATTTTGTGAATCTGGTTACTGGGAATCTCCACGCTGAGCTTGCCAGCTAGCATATTAATCGCCTCAATACACAGCAGACTATCAAACCCTTCCAGGTCAGTCATGGGACAGGTTTTTCCTGAGATTGATGTTTCTCCATAGCCACTATCTGTCTGAATCTCTGTGAGTACTTCTATAAACTGGTCTTTTACATCCTCTGGATTCATGATAAGGATTTGTCTATTACGCTTAGTAAGATAATCTTACCAAATTAAAGATGAACTGCCTACCTCTGACAAGCAAAAACATCGTAGAGACGTTCTAGCGGTTCAGCAAAACCCTTCCTACGGGGTCTGTCTTTACAAACTGAAGTACCAGGGAGCTAAGCTGTCACGCATTTAAACTGGGAATGGGTAGCGAGCAAGATGCTCGCATTACAACGATTTTGCAGTTGTTGACATTAAGGTTTAAATGCCGAACAGCTTATATTACCAGGCTTGGTATTATAGCTCCCACACCTAAAAAGGCTCTCTAGAAGAAATAGAGAGCCTTTGTGATTGTTAGGGCACGGCATTGCCGTGCCCCTACGAAATTACTATCCTTAAAGCGCCTTAGCCTTAGCCACGATATTATCTACCGTGTAGCCAAACTTCTCTAAAGCAACCTCACCGGGAGCCGATACGCCAAAGCGATCAATACTAATCGTGTCACCTTCAGCGCCAACATAGCGACACCAGCCAAAGCTAGAACCCGCTTCCACTGCTAGGCGCTTGGTTACGGCTTTCGGTAGTACAGATTCCCGATAGCTTTCATCCTGTTCCTCAAACAGTTCCCAGCTTGGCATCGAAACCACGCGGACTTTCTTGCCTTCACCCCGAAGTTTTTCCGCCGCATCAACACAGATGTGAACTTCGGAACCTGTGCCAATTAAGATGATGTCGGGTGTGCCATCGCTATCAGATAGGATGTAAGCACCTTGGGCGACAGCATCAATCGAACTTCCGTCTAGGTTAGGTAGCCCTTGCCGGGACAATGCTAACAGACTCGGTGTTGACATTCCATTGGCAGGTTTTGCCTTCTCAATGGCTATCTTGTATGCACCAGAGGTTTCATTGCCATCCGCCGGACGAAGCACGATTAAGTTGGGAATCGCTCGCAGGGTGGGAATATGCTCAATTGGTTGGTGCGTCGGACCATCTTCTCCTAATGCTACAGAGTCATGGGTCATGACCCAGATTACCCCGGCATGGGATAGGGCAGACAGGCGAATCGCTCCCCGCATGTAGTCGGTGAAGACTAAGAAGGTGGCACCGTAGGGAATCAACCCAGACTTATGCAGGGCAATCCCATTACAAATTGCTCCCATGCCATGTTCGCGAACCCCAAAGCGGAGGTTGCGGTTTTCATAGGCACCTTTTTGGAAATCCTTTGAGGATTTGAGTAAGGTTTTGTTGGAAGGGGCTAAGTCAGCCGAACCGCCAATCAGTTCCGGTAATACCCCAGCCATGACGTTGAGGATTGTGCCAGATAGATTCCGAGTGGCATCTTTCTTATCCTCAGGTGTATAGGAAGGTAGGACTTTCTCCCAACCGTCGGGCAGCTTACCACTGACCATCCGTTCTAATAAAGCGGCTTCCTCACCGTATTCGGCTTTATAACGGGTGAAGAGTTTGTTCCATTCTTCTTCATATTGGGCACCGCGATCAACTGCTTTGCGGAAATGCTTCAGGGCGTCTTCGGGTACCTCGAAGGCGGGATGATTCCAACCCATATGGTCACGAGTGGCTTGTACTTCATCAGCACCCAAGGCTGCACCGTGTACGTCATGGGTATTGGCTTTATTGGGAGAGCCGAAACCAATGGTTGTGGTGACTTTAATTAAGGAAGGCTTATCGGTTACCGCTTTAGCTGCTTCAATTGCCTTATGAATCGCGTCCAAGTTGGTGTTACCATCGGGAACATGCTGGACGTGCCAACCATAGGCTTCAAAGCGCTTGCCCACATCTTCCGTAAAGGCAAGGTCGGTGGAACCGTCAATGGAGATATGGTTATCATCGTAGAGGGCAATCAATTTGCCAAGTCCTAAGTGTCCTGCCAGAGAACAGGCTTCTCCTGAGACACCCTCCATATTGCAACCATCACCTAAGATGACATAGGTGTAGTGGTCGATAATTTGGCAATCGGGTTTATTAAACTTGGCGGCTAAATGTGCCTCTGCCATCGCTAAACCGACACCATTGGCAATCCCTTGTCCTAATGGTCCGGTGGTAACTTCCACCCCTTCAGTCATGAAGTTTTCCGGGTGACCAGGAGTTTTGGAGTCCAACTGGCGGAACTGCTTGATATCATCGAGGCTGACGCTATCGTAACCTGCTAGATAGAGCAAGGCATACTGTAACATACAGCCATGACCCGCAGACAAAACAAAGCGATCGCGGTTTAACCAGTAGGGATTTTTCGGGTTGTACCGCATCAGGCGATCCCACAGCACAAACGCCATCGGTGCTGCGCCCATTGGCAATCCGGGATGACCGGAATTTGCTTTCTCTACGGCGTCTACCGCCAGAAAGCGGATGGAATTAATACAAAGTTCTTCGACAGATTGGGTTGCAACGACCATAGGTGTTATGTAATGACTCCAGGAAACTAGGGTTTAACGCAAAATTACTTCCGTAAAGCAAAGGTTACTCTTTCCCCAAGGATACTCTCATCATCCCATTAGGGGGATCGATGATCAAGAGTCTCTGGTATAAGCTGGACTAAAATTTGAGGATTGAGTTGAATGGGCAGGACAAGTTGTTCTGTATATGTTTACAAAGTATAAATGTAGGGGCGCATAGCCATGCGCCCCTACTGGGATAATTTATTCGGTTGAGAACCTAGAACAAATTACAACACTTCGGTGTAATGGAATGTAACTTTCTCGCCAAATCGGTCAAAACGTCCATCAATTGTCGCTTCTGCGGTCGCCCGAATTGGGTCAGGGACAGCACCATCAAAGGTGGACTTGTAGCCGACATAGACTGAGGAACCGAAGACAATTGAGGTATCAAATAGCTCTGTTGACGGATCGCGGTCGGTAAGCAGCGTTTCGTTGGAGTCGAGTATACCATTGGGATTGCTGTCAATCCAGAACTGGTTACTGTAGCCCAATTCTGTGGGTAGCCAGCTCTTCTTATTACCCTTGCTCCCTTCGACTTGTTCCTCGTAACCCATATTCAAGGAATCAACCTTGACATCAACCGGATCACCACTGGCATTTACTATGCGGAAGTTCCCAGAAAGCATATCACCATTGCGGATTCCGGTGAGGGAATCAATCTCGATACTGCGCTGATTCTTCTGGAAAACATCAACGACAGCCATGTCATCGTCAGAGGCTTGATTGCCTTCATCATCCGTACCGTTGGCGATGATGGTATTGTGGGGATCTTCCCAAGGATTCAATTCGCCGGGTGCATAGGATGTCGTGTAGTCGAAGGTGAAGGCTTCACCAGGGTCGAGAACGATATCTCCTGTATTCCCTGCAGCTTGCCAATCGGCTAAAGCATCAGTAATCCGATCAACGGTTTGTACTTCAGTGGTTTGCTCAATACCATCGCCGTTATTGTCTATCCAGAGCGTGTCTGGTAGGGACGTAATTGTGACTGGGTCGTAGTCAGCGCTATTGGGGTCACTGTTATTGGTGATGGTTACTGTGTAGGTGACATCAGCACCCACATCCTCGCGGATACTTGTCGTGCTAGCCGTCTTGATCACACTAATTTCTGGGAGAGCATCGCCGTAGTAGTTGGCATCATCGCTGTCGGTTAGAGGAGCCTGGTTACCCAGATCATCGGTGTAGGTAGCATTGACAGTAGCCGTGTTGGTGTGAGGTCCGGCTTCCCAGGTGGCGCCGTTGAAGGTGTACACAAATTCGTCAGCACCGCCTGCAACACCATCATTGGCGGCGAGGTCAAAGGGTGCGAGATTCAGAGCAAAGTCGCTATCGGATAGGGTGACTCCAGTCAAAGCCACATTACCCGTGTTCTGGACTACGAACTTGAAGATGGGATCACCGTTACCTTCGGTTAGTAAAGGACCGGTTGGGTTATCTGCATCAACAAAGGTGTTACCACCATCAACGGAGACGTATTTCTCTACGTCAATGCTGGGGTCAGCACCGAAGTAGTTACTGGGGTCATCATCCGTAACGTTCTCCGTGTTCCCTAAATCATCGGTGTAATTTCCTGTAACTGTTCCCAAGTTGCTGTAATCACCAGCTTGAGCAGTTCCATTGCCTTGGTAAGTCCAGGTTTCACCCAAATCTAAGATGCTGTCG
>NZ_JBKHUP010000094.1:0-28537 GCF_046565525.1 Coleofasciculus sp.
TTCCGTCCACCGAAGACGTTAAACTCTGCCTCCCTGTGACGGAAGAATCCCCCGCGTTTTAACCGGGGGAGTGTCAATTGCAATAACCGGATGGATTAGATTCATTTTCAGCATCAAAAAAGATACTTTGCATTAATTAATACAAAAAAAGCTGATAGCGCCGATAAGGTTAACCTGAGATTAACCAAGAAAGGATAAAACCTCTGGAAGAAACAATTCCAGGGACAGTTGTCCTGTTGACTAATCTCACCAAAAACTCTATCTGGTGTGAGAGACGAACGTGAATCAAGCTAAAGTTGCTAGGATTGCCTTACTTAATGTGCCGACAATTTTAGGGATAACAATTGGGCTATCTACCGCCGCGATCGCAGGTGAACCGACAAAATCAGTCCAAAGTATCACGGATCAGAATACCCAACAGCCGAGTCCAATTGCCCAAACGCTCCTGAATCTGGAGATTTCGGTTCCCGATGCGGCGCTGGAGACAGAGGAGACATTAAACCCATCCGCAATACCGGACACCCCTATACCTTCTCTAGGATTGGACGCTATGGAAAATCAGGGGATGGGACAATTAACCAACGTATCCCAACTGCGAGATGTCTCTCCCGGAGACTGGGCGTATGAAGCGTTGCGATCGCTAGTTGAACGGTATGGCTGTATTGCCGGATATCCAGATGGCACGTTTCGCGGTAATCGGGCGATGACACGCTATGAATTTGCGGCTGGATTAAATGCTTGTTTACAGCAAATTGAACGTTTAATTGGCAACGTTCCCGATAATGGGGATGATTTGCCCACGCTACGGCGTTTAATTGAAGAATTTGAAGCAGAACTTGCCACCTTAGGAGCGCGGGTTGATAATTTAGAAGGTCGAGTGGCATTTTTAGAAGACCATCAATTTTCCACAACCACAAAACTGTCGGGGGAAGTTATCTTGGGTTTGGCGGATGCGTTTGGAGATGAGGTTGGTGACGATGTAAATACCGTTTTCCACGATCGCGTGCGCCTCAATTTCCTAACTAGCTTCACCGGGAAGGATATGCTGCAAACTCGTCTGCAAGCGGGTAATTCAACCCCATTACTGGCAAGAGGCGGTGTAACTTATGATGATGGATCAGGTGGTAGTCAAGAAGGACGCTTTACCTACGATGGTTCGGCTGGCAATGATGTCGTGATCGACATCCTGCGCTACCGTTTTCCCCTAGGAGACAAAGCCACCGTACAAATCGTGGCAAATAATGGCTTACACCACTATTACTCAGATACTGTGAATCCCTACTTAGAAGGATTTGCTGGGGGGTCTAATGCCATTTCCCGCTTCGCTGAACGGAACCCCATTTATCGGATTGGTCCGTTTGGTGCAGGGGCTGCGATCGCGCTAAAACCGAGTGATAATCTCAGAGTAGATTTGGGCTACATTTCCAATACCGCCAGTAATCCTGGAGAGGATAATGGGTTGTTCAACGGGAATTATTCCGGAATTGCCCAAATTGTTTATGGCAGTCGGTTTAAAATTGGATTAACCTACGTCCACGCTTATGATGATGGTGGAGATGACGCTAGACGCTTTCTATTAGGTGGAACAGGTACAGCCTTTGCTAATCTCAATCCGGGACAATTGGCAAATGTAACCAATTTGTCAGCCGATACTCTCAGCACTCCCGTTGTCAGCAACTCCTATGGACTAGAAGCCTCGCTCAGATTTAGTCCTAAATTTTTGGTGAATGGTTGGGTTGGTAAAACCGACGCCCGTTTAATTGGATTAGGTGATGCAGATATTTGGAATTTTGCCTTAGGTTTAGTGTTTCCTGACTTAGGAAAAGAAGGAAACTTAGGCGCTATTGTTGCGGGTGCAGAACCGACACTGAGAGGATTAGATGTTCCCGGTGGAACCAAGGACTTTAATCGAGATTTTGCGTATCACATCGAAGGCTTCTACAAATATCAAGTGAGCGATAATATCTCAATTACACCGAGTATCATCTGGTTAACCGCTCCCAACCAAAATTCAGATAACAGCGATGCTGTTATTGGCACGGTAAGAACCACATTCACGTTTTAAAAAAGAGTGCCGACTTCTTAAAGAAGACAGGAGCTAAATGTAGGGTGGGCATTGCCCACCTACAGTGCCTTGATATGCATACAGTGTAGCGATTTGTCAAAGGGGAACTTCAGCATAAAGTTGCATTGGCGAAGGAAATGCTAATCCAATCAATAATCAACTTAAGTATTGACATAAAGACGTTTGTGTGAAGTAAGCTGATTATTTAAAATTACAGTCACCGTAGTGCCTTGATTAAGTATGCTGTCTATCTGAATCTGACCGTGGTGATTGTCTACAATGGCTTTAGCGATCGCTAACCCTAATCCGGAACCCGCCGTATCATGGGTTCTGGCGGGATCGATGCGGTAGAAGCGATCAAAAATAAGGGGTAAGGCGGTTTCGGGAATTCCCATACCATTGTCGCGAACTTGGACTTGAATCCAGGAGGAAATTTGTCGTCCACCTTTGTGGGGACGATTGACTAATTCTAGTTTCACCTGCACCCATCCTTCCTCGTCTTTGTCCGTTTTGGCTGGAGTATATTGCACCGCATTACTGACGAGATTGGTAAATAAACGCGCTAACTGATTCCAGTCGCCCAAAATGGTAAATGCCTCGTCATCAGGCGATTGTAGCGGTTGCAGAGTAGTGATGCGATCGCGTGCCTCTGAGTCAGAGGTGGAATCAACAAATGATTCAGCATTCACATCATCGTAGTTTAAATCAAAATCAGGGGTTTCGGGCAAATGAAGCGAGAGAAAAATACCTTTTTGATCGGCAATTAACTGTTGTTCTTCAATCACTTCCATCAGCAACGCATCCAAGGGGACAGGTTGCCATTCAGGTTGTACCATACCACTATCAACCCGTGCCAAAAATAGCAAATCATTCACTAACCTTCCCAAGCGCTGAGTTAATCGTTCCACCACCTTGAGTTGGTGACGTTGCCATTGCGGTTCCATATCTGGATCAGCTAGCGCCACTTGCACATTGGCTTGAATCGTGGCGATGGGATTTCTTAACTCGTGGGAGGCATCAGCGGTAAACTGTTTTAACCGTTGGTAGGATTCGCGCACGGGTTTCATGGCGAGTTCTGAGAGTAACCAACCAATCGCGGCGGTGGAAAGAATCATTAGGCTTGTTCCCACCGTTAAATCAACAATTAACTGGCGAATCGGTTTGGTTACTTCAAACCAGGGATGACTCACCCGTAAATACCCTAAAACATACCGTCCAAGTTCGACTCGCTTGGTAAACTGACGCAGCAGGTGATCCGGGGATAGATGGACAGTTTCCGCTGTTTGTCGGGGATGCAGGGGAACATCTAGGGGTTCTGATAGGGTTGACCACAGCAACTGACCCGTGGGACTAAACAATTCTAAGTCAATGTGGTCATCTTCCACCGCTTGGGTATTGTCGCGAAAACTGGCTTCTACGTTAATCTGATAAGGAGTAACCGTTCCCGCGATTGGCTCAATTACCAGGGAGCGATCGACAACTTCCACCACATGCTTTAAGGTATCGTCAACTCGTTCAATTAAAGTGCTGCGGACGTACAAGTAAACTCCTGTCGCAAATAGTAATAGTAAGACGGCAGTAACCGTTGTATACCAAAGTGCCAGACGGCGGCGAGTGGCTTGAAACATTTTATTTTATTCAAGGCAGTAGGACACATCAAGTAGATTAGGCGTTCCGGCGGAGGAGTCTCTACCATAGTTCTTGGTAACCAAGTAGGGGCTTGGTAACCAAGCCCCTACGGCGACTCGTGCTGATGGTAGGGACACGACATGTTCCCTACAGATGGTGGTTTAACGGTAAGTCCTACATTTATTCTCTTAATACCAAATGTCGCTGCGCGTCAAAAGAAATCTTTCCTTGCTGCTGCAACTGACTGAAGAGGCGAGTAATCGTGACTCGAGTCGTGCAACAGGCGTTAGCAAAATCCTGATGCGTCAGGCGAATAGTTAAACGAGTCCCCTCTTTTGTTGGTTGACCAAATTCCTCTTTTAACCACAATAGGAAACAGTGCAAACGGTCTGTTATTTGTCGCTTACCAGCAATTGCCAATAGAAATTCCGTCTGTTGCAGGCGCTGATTAATATGAGGTAAAAGACTATTGGATAGCTCAGAAGAGGCGGAGATTTCCGTGAGGGAAATACCAACTAATTCTGCTGTTTCCGAGAGAACAGTGGCTTGGCAAATCGGTAGAGACGTCATCCTAGAACCGAAGCAGATGGATTTTCCTGCCAACCCCAATATTATTTCATCACCACTTTCGCTAAAAGTACTCAGTTTCAGAACCCCCTGGCAAACTAGCCAAATGATCTGGGGTTGAAGAGAAACTGTCTCGCCTTTATGATAAACATGCCGGGGGCGATCCTGGTAGAGGTTGATATGATTGCGATTTAACTCCCTCAGCGCCTGCTGGCGATCGCTGATATCCTGTACTATCCAGTGCAAACGGATTGGCTGATTCTCTAAGTTGCAGTCGGGGGTTACAGTCAAAGCCGCCTCCAAGGGCTCACCTTGACGTGGCTGAATCTGAGCAATCCATTCTTGTTTGACGTTACGCTGCTGAATCTCGATGAGTTTAGCCGGAAACTTGCGGCGATCGGATTTAATCAAGAAGATGTCTAGAGGTTTGCCGACTAAAAACCGCTGTGATATATTCAGCATCTTGGCAGCAGCTCGATTGGCTTGTGTAATTTTTCCATTCGTATCCGTTTCTAGGCAAGCACTAGGCAAAAACTCGACTAGATCTTGGTAACGCTGGCGTTCGGCTGCTAATTTTATTTGCATCGCAGCCGATTCCTCCGCCTGTACTAGAAGTTCCTCCATCGCCACTTGCAGTTCTTCTGAAGCTATGCCGAGTTCTTTAAAGGCTGATGGTAGCAGACTAGATTTGCCGTTTGAAGTATCTATATGCTGGTAAAGCCGATCTAAGCGCCCTTGTAATGCCTCTAGCTGCTGAACAAACCGCTTCAAGTCAATGTCCAACGTCCCAACACCCCTTTTTCTCTGTAAACAATCCCCCATAGATAGATTTTTAGGTATTTTATTTAGTGTTTGGTAAGGATTAATTGATTTGGCTCTCCAAATGCGTTTGTATTCAGAGTAACAAAGCAACTTAATATAAGTCCCCTTCTTTAGACAGACGTGGAGTAGGGCGGAACATTGATATGCTGCTAGATGTCAGTAAAGCTAAGGGTTTCAGCGCCCTCCCAACAGACAAGACATAAGGATAGAATTCTACGCTTATCCCAGATCAATCCCTCTCTGGCTAGGACTGGCAACTTCCCTACTCGCTCATTGTCACTCAGACTTCATTTGTATTTTGTATATAGACATGAATTCACAAACCACTTCCCATCAAACCGCTTCCGCCGCTAAACCTAGCCAAAGTACATCCGATCGCCAAAGTTTATGCTGTTATACTAATACCACCAGCCATATTCAAGTTATCCGACTCGTGAGTAAATCCCATACTAATTGGCAGCGGGTTGTTTTTCCGGGTGAGCGTTTCCTGTTTGAAACTGACTCCGAATCTAACTTAGAGATTTTGGTAAGTGAAGGAGTTTCTTCTTTGGTTAATTGTCAAAAATTACTAGTAAAATTGTCAGCCTAATAAACTGATTATTTCGATGCCAATGTTGCTGTTTGATTGGCGCAGTCAACACTATCTCTAAAAAAGGGGCTCACCACCATGTCGGAGAAAATTATTAATTTAACCTGTCTGCTTATCATTGAAGAAGCTAAAGATATCTTGACAAATTATCCAGCGACTCATCAAGCTGCTTTTGAACAGCCATCCTTACGTAACCAGCTCATTAACCAAGTATTAAGTCAAATTCCGGAACAATCTTATACTATCCTGAATGAATCCGAACAACTCCCCAAAAACCCTCGACGTTTTTACTCCTGCATAGAAGATCGAATGATGGTCGAAAAACTCATTCATCAGAGTATTATTGCTCTACTTCAAGAACAGAATGAAATGTTACATTCCTTGCCTCAACAAGATGATAGCTGTTCTGCTACTACACCGATGAATGCCAACAAAAAACTCTATCGTTGGTTCGGCTATTAGGGTTTTGAGATAGGGACAAAACATTAATTAGCACGATCCGGGTAAAAGGGTAAGGTTTTGTCCCAATAACTATGGGTATGACAGACAAACGATCTAGGCGGATATGATATGAGACTTCAGATGATACAATAGTCACCAACGCCAAGTCATGTCGGTTTTGGCTGAGTCAATCCAGGAGTCCCCCTTCACCTGATGTCAAGACAAGCTGCAAACCCGGCTAATCTATTCAATCGAATTCCCGGACGCGCTTATCTGTTGATTGCGATTGTGATTTTCGCGTCAGCCAATGCGGTAATCCGGATGTTAACAAATTTGGGAGGTCAAAATTTAATTGATGGGAGAAATCCCATCTCTTTTTGTAATGTTCTGTTTGCGGGAAATCTTTGTGCTTTAATCGCCCTAATCTTAATCTACGGCAAACAGTGGAATGTTGAGTCGCTAAAACGTCTCTCGTGGACAGATTGGCTGGGATTGACAGGGGTGGCAATATTGTCTGGAGCATTAGCCCCAGCATTAATTTTTATGGCGCTGGATTTGACAATGGTCAATAATGTGGTACTAATTGGGCGAATTGAACCGCCCCTGATTCTGGCGTTATCTATACTATTGCTGGGAGAACGGGTAAATAAGTGGGTGGTAGCGGGTGCGGTGGTTTCGTTCATTGGCGTTTCTCTGACTGTATTACTTCAGACTCCCGCTACTGAGATGGCGAATATGGGGGGATTCCAGATTGGCAAAGGAGAATTATTTGCCGCAGGCGGTGCCGTGGCGTTAGCC
The DNA here is from genome assembly GCF_046565525.1 of Coleofasciculus sp. NCBI lineage: Bacteria > Bacillati > Cyanobacteriota > Cyanophyceae > Coleofasciculales > Coleofasciculaceae > Coleofasciculus > Coleofasciculus sp. The sequence continues at coordinate 6,912 of NZ_JBKHUP010000094.1, forward strand.
TTGTCCACGATAATTAGTAAGGTGAAGCTACGCCAGATTCCTTTGGCTATTTTCAGCATCTATCGCATGGCAATAGCAACTTTAGTGTTCTTTGTCGTTGTCTTGATGCTGTTTGAACCCAATCATTTCATCGATGTGTTTTCGCCCTTTCTGTGGCGGTGGATGTTGATTTACGGCATGGTGATTGTCGTTGGAGGTCAACTGTGTTGGTTTATGGGGTTAAAGACAACGGGTGCAGGGGATGTTTCCTTAGCCAGTTCCTTTAGCCCCATTGCCGGAATTTTAGCGGCTTATTTTATTCTGGGGGAAGCACCAACCATGGCGCAATATATCGGTGGGGCGGTGATTATTGGTGGTATTGTTCTTAATCAGATTGGCATGTTTCGCAAAATGGCTGAAACAGTTACTCCGCCGCCTGGGAATTCAGATAAGGAAGCGGATATGGAGGTGGGCTTTAAAGGGGTGTGATATCATGTCCGCCTAAATAGTTGTGATTTACTTTCCTTATGCTCTTTGATAGTCCTGTTAACTTAAACTATAGGAATAATTAGAAATTTAAATACTTCCCTGGGAAATGCTCTCTGCAGCAGTCTCTGCCGGTATTACAGAGCTGGGAATGCTATCTATAAAAATTTGTCAAGTCGTAATACCTAGACTAAATCCCGATTGACGTAGATTTGACGTTTAAGTTTTATTACAATTAGAATGATTACTTCAAGCAATTGTTCGCTCATTGCTTCCCTACTTAGCCCATGATGTTCATTACAAACCGACCTTCAACGTCAACCCTTGAAATCACGCCAGCCGTAAACCAGGCTGTTAAAGACTTCCAGCGCCTGTCTGTTGATGATCAGTTGGGGCTGCTATGGGGAATGTATCAAAACCTCGGCTGTTCTCTGGCGCCAACACCTGCAGGTGCAGCACGGTTATTTTTGACCCAAGGGTTGCTGCATCAGATCAAGCAAATGCCTTCTAATCAGCAGCTAGCGATGATGCACGGCTTATTAAGGGAGACAGATACCCCCATCAGTCGCCAGTACGGACTGTTCACCCTTAAAACCAAACTGGCGTTTTGGACTCAGCTATTTGATTGGATGTCCACAGGTGAGGTGAGTCCGGTGGCAATCACTTATCCGCTTTCATCCTCAGCAACACTCCTATTGAGAGCGATGGCATCATTGGAACTGAATGAACAAATTTCCCTATTCCACTGGATTGTTGACCAGATGGGTGTTGCACCTTTAGCCGCTTAGGAATTTGGCACTTAGGTACAAGGTCGATTTATTTTGATTTTGTTAAACTTCAACTTCTAAAAGCCCAACCGTGATAGCGGCAAAGGCAAAGGCTACACCCAGAGGCATAGGCGACTGGAAATAAACGGTCAAAACAGCGGCAACGAGGGTCACCAGAATTGCCCCAATTGACCATAGTTTCTCTTCGCCACTCCAGCCTTTTTCCGCTTTAATCCATTTCAATGCGTCAGTTGGAAGCGGTTCTGGAATCACAGCGCCCGGAGGGAATGCCCAATAGTTATCGCGTTCAATATATAAGTCAGTCCAGCCATTCTCGTAGCACCATTCGTTTAGCCAAGATTCAGAGTAATGTTTCATCGGATTTTGTTAAAATATGTTAAATTAACATGTCTTACAACCTCAATAACAATAACAAATCTTTTTCGAGACTAAAAGAGGAATAAATACCTATTTCTATTGGTTTAGGAAATAGGGAATAGGGAATAGGGAATAGGCGAAAAATTACCCCAGGTAAAAAGGGGACTACAAAAGCGGATTTGGCATAAAACTCTAAGACAAAATGGTTTGTAAACCCTGAACAAAGCGTTCAATACCCTCGGTAACTGTTTCTTTTCGTAGAGCTCCATAAGCAATTCGTAGATAGCAACCATCTTCCATACCAAAGGTTGTACCGGGTAAGACGGCGACGCGATGATCGCGAATCAAGCGTTCGACTAACTCGATGGCATTTCTATTGGTGTTAACCTGAAGCCAAAAATAAAACGCGCCATTAGCTGGGGCGATCGCACATAATCCATCTAATCGCTGCAACGCCTCTAATACCAACTGTCGCACTGTTGCGATCGCGTGAATGTGGGGTTGAGTATAATTGACTCCAATCTTTGACACTCCTCAGCCTAAAGGCGTGAGGATTCTTCTTTCATCGAGCACTCTTACTATGAAATAGTCGCCTATTTCATACCAGAGGAGCATCTCTGGAAGAAGCGTTTTGCTCCATTACAGAAGCTAGTTTCGATATGCCCTATCGTACTATTGAAAACAAGAAAGAATGTGTTTTGGGCGTGCTTGTTGCTTAGACTTTTTACCTGTACAAGCCTTTCTGTACAAAACCCTCTAAGCCTAGTTTTCAAGGTGCGATGCCTCTCGGCTCTGGGTTTTTATAGAGGTTTAATACCCTTTCCTCCAAGTGAATTTTAACACAAAGTCGTCCTTTAAGGACGAGGCTTTAGACCCAATTTTTCGGTAAGGCGGCTAAGGCGACATACTGGGAGACAACGGGTGGACAGATGAGAATCGTATCCTGAATTTTCTTCACCGCCGCCAGCAGATGCTGGGGAATCACCATATAGCCAATGCGCCAACTTGCAAACCCATAGGTTTTAGACAGGGAGTACAGGGAAATCGTATGGGAGTCACTTTGGGGAAAAGCCGCCGGGGAAACGTGCTTTACGCCGTTATAGGTAAAATACTCGTAGGCTTCATCGCTAATGTGATAAATTCCCCGTTCCTGACAGAGTTTATTTACCGCCTCTAACGCTTCTTTTGAGTAAACAGCCCCAGTGGGATTGTTCGGCGAAATCGTAACCACGGCTTTGGTTTTCCCGGTTATGGCTTGCGCGATCGCGTGGGGACGCAGTTGATAATTTTCGTCAGTTGCCACAAGTACCGGATGACAACTCGCCATGGTAATTGCCATTTCGTGGTTGAAATAGTAAGGCGTCTGAATAATAATTTCGTCGCCCGGAGTGGTAATTGCGAGAATGGCATTCATAAACGCCATGTTTGAGCCGGCGGTGACAACGATACAGTTGTGTTCGTTGAGGGTAATCCCGTTATCAGTGTGCAGTTTGGCTGCAATCACAGACAGCAATGGTGCAATTCCCTGAACCGCTTTGTACTTGTGGTTATCTGGATCAGCCAGAAATTCCGGCAAACGTGCGATCGCCTCTGGTGGGGGAGGGTAATACACGACACCCTGTCCCAAGGAAATTGTACCGGGATGACGGCGAATCAGTTCCCCAACGATGGGAATCACGGGTGACTGTACCGCTTCCATGCGAGAGGTTAAGGTGGACATCGGCGACTGATAATCAGATCAATTAAGGGCGCACGTCGTTGGTTATTAGTGCTTAATCTCAAAACTTCACCTGACTAGGGTTCAACGTTTAGATCCCCCTCGCATCCCCCTTAAAAAGGGGGACTTTAAACCATTCACCCTTAACTACATAAAATTCGGTTGATGGCGAATCAAATTGAGAAACTCTTCACGAGTTTTATGGTCATCTTGGAACACACCCACCATAGCGCTAGTTACTGTCCAGGAACCGGGTTTCTGTACCCCCCGCATAACCATACACATGTGAGTCGCTTCCATGACTATAGCCACTCCCTGGGGTTCTAAAATGGTTTGAATAGCTTCGGCGATCTGGCGGGTTAGGCGTTCCTGAACTTGTAGCCGCCGCGCATACATTTCCACGACACGCGCCAATTTACTGAGTCCCACGACTTTCTGGTTGGGAATATAAGCAACGTGTGCCCGTCCCATAAATGGCAGCATGTGGTGTTCACACAGGCTAAAGAAGTTAATATCCCGCACTAACACCATTTCATTGTGACCTTCATCAAAAATCGCCCCATTCACTAATTGTTCGAGGGACTGATTGTAGCCACCGGTCAAAAACTGTAGTGCTTCCGCGACTCGTTTTGGCGTTTTGAGTAACCCCTCGCGTTCAGGATCTTCGCCAACGCCTAAAAGTAACGTCCGCACTGCGTCCATCATGTCTTCGGTTGAGGTTTCCCCAGAAAGCCCCAGCTTAGGTTGCTGACCGTTATGGGTATTGCGATCGGGTCGGGGTTCAACTTGAGGGATGGACGTGTTAAGAGTCACGGGTGTCATAGACTCAGAGCGATTCACACCATTGGATGAAGCAATAGTCATAATTGGGTAGTATTGATAATTTTGACAAGGATGGATGGGAGGGTCAGATCGTGTCGTTCTAGAGAGTTCCGGCACTGGGCATCAGGGTCATCGAATCGATAACAGCCGTTTGGGGCATTAAGGCGGCGTGTAAAATAGATTGGGCAACGATTTCGGGGGTCAACATGGCTGACCGATTCAAGTCGGCTTTTACGGTGTCTGTATCCCAGATTGGCGTATTCACTGCCCCTAGAGATAAGGTCACAACCCGGATACCATGGGCACGTTCTTCAGCCGCTAGGGTTTTTCCTAGGGCAATCAACCCGGCTTTACTGACGTTGTAGGCTCCCCAACCCGGAAATGGCTGCAGACCCGCAATGGATGCCACGTTAATAATTGTGCCGTGTTGCTGCTGGCGCATGGTGGGTAAAACACCAAGAATGCATTGCCATACGCTGGTAAGATTGAGATCCAGTACGTGCTGCCAGTCCGCTAAGGGGGTTTCCATCAGCGTACCGGTATAGCCCATACCCGCATTGTTGACCAAAATATCCAGGGAGGCAAATTCCGCCGCGATCGCTTCGATCTTGGTCTTGACCTGATCAAGTTGATTTAGATCAAGGAGATAGGGTTGAGCCTTGACCCCAGCTTCTCGGACAGCCGTTGCTACTGCCTCTAATTTGTCTTGGGAACGACTGACTAATGCCAGATCAATTCCAGCTTGGGCAAAGGCTAAAGCTGTAGCTTTGCCAATACCACTACTCGCCCCTGTAATCAAGGCAAGTTTTTTAACGGAAGAAGTCATAAAATTTTCCAACTCAGATGCGGTAAAGGTTCCCTGGTTAACTCATAAGGGTATAAGGGGAGGAAAGAGTCCGCCAACATTCAAATTAAGCAACAGCGAATCATTGACAATGGGGTTGGTAAGGGGGCGAATGGAAACCCCTGTCATTTATGTATGGGGAGGAATTCGCCCCCTTACATAAACAGCAGTCTGACAGGACTTCCTTCCCCTAGCTGTCTTCTATGGGGTTCCTGACTTCTTGCGGCTACATTCTCACTAAAAAGCCCTGGATACACCAGTTTTCCTCTTTTTGATCTACATTCATTTATCCCCCATTGGGACAAGGAGACGACGGAGGACAGTTAATCCCGAATGGCTAATGTGAAACTTAGATCAAGCTAGGGTTGATTTGCCGATGGATTAACGTCCTGACGTTAAGTTGTGAATAATTGTTACAGAGCTGACTATTTGATTATACGACTATCTGGGTTTGATTGACAAAAGGGTAGAAATAAGGAAGGCAATCCAGTCCTTATTCCTTAAGTTGGATGCCAAATTTCCCTTAATTATTTTAACGCTCAAACCGTTTTCAGGCATGTAGCTCGGTAAAAACACCAATATGCCGAAACTTCTGATAGCGTAACTCCTGACGTTCCTTAGGGCTAAGCCGAGATAAGTCTTCCAAGTTCTGTAATAGGGCGGCTTTGAGCGTTGCTGCGGCTGTTAAGGGGTCACAATGAGCGCCGCCTAGGGGTTCAGGAACTAATTGATCTAAGATACCTAAATCCTTGAGATCCCAAGCCGTTATCCGCAGCGCTGCAGCGGCTTGGGGAGCTTTTGCCGCATCTTTCCAGAGAATGGCGGCACAGGCTTCTGGAGTCGCAACGGTATAAACGGCTTGTTCGAGCATTAAGATACGATCGCCCACCCCAATACCCAAAGCACCACCCGATCCGCCTTCGCCAATCACCGTACAGACAATCGGCACATCCAGACGGAACATTTCCCGAAGATTATACGCGATCGCTTCCCCCTGACCTAATTTTTCCGCATCAATACCTGCCCAAGCCCCTGGCGTATCAATAAACGTTAAAATCGGCATACCAAAGCGATTGGCATGTTCCATCAGCCGCATCGCCTTACGGTATCCACCGGGCGACGCCATGCCAAAGTTCCGCACCACATTGTCTTTGGTATCCCGCCCCTTTTGATGCCCTAACATTACCACTGGACGTCCCCCTAAACGCCCAATCCCACCGACTAGGGCTGGATCATCATAGCCGCCGCGATCGCCATGTAATTCCATCCATTCATCACTAATCGCCTGAATATAATCCAGAGTACTCGGACGCCGGGGGTGACGGGCTAACTGAAGCCGTTGGGCTGGAGATAAACTACTAAAAATTTCTTGACGCAGTTGTGCCGCCCGTGCTTCTAACTGACGAATTTGGTCAGAGACATCGACATTGTTTTCTTGTGCGAGTTCACGAATTTGGTTAATTCGGGTCTCTAATTCATAGAGGGGCTTTTCAAAGTCCAGCAGAAAAATCCGGTTTTCAGTTGCCATGGGTCAGTCGTTGTATCCTTATCCCTTAAAAGCTCAGCAGGGGTCTAAATCCATGTTTAATTGACACCTGTCCAATTTTTTCCATCTTTTCTACCGTAATCTGATTCCGTCCCCAGGAAAAGTTGGTATACCACTTTTCAAACTCTAACAGCATTGACTCGGCAAAGCAGGCAAATAGCTGGCGTCCTGGATCTTTCATTTCGACGATTTGCATAATTTTCCAGTCGATATCCAACGAATGCTCAACAATACCCCCATTGAGAACGTAAATGCCGGGATATTGCAGCTTGGTGGCTAAATTCTTGGGGTAACCCCCATCAATCAGCAGACAGGGCTTCTTTAAGACTGAGGCATCAATTTCAATGCCCTTGGACATGCTTGCCACCCAGACAATAATATCCGCTTGGGGTAGCGCCTCCTCTAATCCCATAATTTTGCCGCGCCCTAATTGGTCTTGTAAGGCTTGCAATCGTTCCTGGTTACGGGCGCTTAAGAGAATCTCGGCAACATCGGTGCGGCTATTGAGCCAACGACAAACGGCACTGCCAATATCGCCCGTTGCCCCACAAACCGCCACGGTGGCTTTTGACAGGTCAATGCCCAGCTTTTTCGCCCCTTGTTCGACTTGGGCGCAAAGGATGTAAGCCGTGTGGGTGTTGCCCGTGGTAAAGCGCTCAAATTCTAGCTTGACATTGCGAACCTGGCTTTTCTCGTACAAGTGGAATTCTTCAAAAATAATTGACGAAAAGCCACCTAATGCTGTAATGTCTATGCCATTTTTTTGGGCATGAGCCATGGCGTTGAGAACTTTACGGATGGCGGCTTTGATCCGGCGCGTGGCTAGCATCTCTGGCAGAAAACACGATTCCACATAGCGTCCTTCTATCGTCTCCCCTGTCAGGCTAGTCACCTTGATGGTGTCAACGATTTGGGGAGGGGCGCTGCACCAAAAATCTAACCCTTGGTCAGCATATTCTGGGTAGCCTAGATCTCTGGCGACGGCTTGGGCGTGTTGCAAACTGGTGAGGTGACCGATAAGACCAAACATTTACTGCTCGCTGGTAAGGCTGTTAATTAGGGGGAAATGGAAAATTGGAGTAAGGGTAAGAAATTGTTAAGGATATTTAAAAATATTATCAGGAAGATAGGGGAGATGGGGGTTTTAGTTTTGCTTCACGACCTTCGAGGGCATGGCGCATGAGTGTAGAGACGTAGCAGGCTACGCCTCTACTATTACATACATCTAGGTTGAGCTAGACGGCTGTCAATCCGTAGGCAGACATCCGCATGATGTCACGGGTGGTAAAGCCGATATTGCTTAGGGCTTCACCGTAGGCGATCATGAAGTCTTCGACCAGAGCATCTTTTTCCATTCCCAGGATATGAGCATCGTTCTCAACTTGGTTAAGCATACGCCAAACCAGGGGCAGGTTTTGCTTATTGGCTTGTTCGAGTTCGGTTTTTGAGGCTTCAAAGTTCTTTTTGAGCCACTCTTCGCCAAAATTGAGGTGGGTGTACTCGTCTTTCACCACACCTTCGGTGATTTTTCGGGCAAAGGGATCAGCGACGGGAATGTAAATGTTATAGGCGGCGATCGCGAAGCATTCAATAATCAGCGATTGAATCAGCAAGCAGGTGACGATATTACCTGAGGCGGCGGCGGTTTGGAAGTTTTGGTGTAATTGGCTGAAATACTCCTTGGCAAATTCCATGTCCGGTGTGACACTCAAGTTGCGACCACAGGCTTGAAACCCCTTCTTATGGCGGTTTTCCATCTTAGCTAGACTGGTTAGCTCATCCTTTTGGTCGGGTAGCAGTTCAGCCAGTTGGATGTAATTCTCTTGAGCTTCTTGTTCCCCTTCGATCACGATCGCGTTGATGCGGCTATAGGCGTCCTTGTATGTTTCACTATTGAAATCTAGCTCTTGAGTGACTGTAAGCTGCTGCATCAGTAGATTTTCTCCTGTTTGCATGAGTAGAGGTGTTTCAAAAACGCTTTGAACCCAATTCTAGGCAATTGGCTCAAAGCCGCTATATAAAACTTAACCCATCAATGATATATGGTGAGAGGTATTGAGGAATAGTGCCTTAGACAGACAATTCTTCCCTCCATCATCGGTATTCACTTATTAAAAGCATAGGATTAAACAAAGATAAATGTCTAAATAGCTACAGATTTTATCCTACTCGCTCCCGAAAAGAAGTAAGCTACGTCCTCCGCCCCTCTGCCCCATCTTCCCCATCCGGGAATGCGGAAACGCTAGAATGTGGAGTCGAACAGTTATTCATCCCTCATTCATGTTTGATTGGGTCTGGTTATCTCGCGTCGCAGGGCTAGGATTAGTAGGAACCGCTGCCGGATCTACTTTATTCTTTGGTATATTAGGGCGAACTTTCCTCTCGCAGCCAAACAATCGTCACCCCAACTCAATAGCTGCGATCGCGCCTCTTAAGACTCAAGCTGTAACTTTACCCCCGCAACCGTTACCGTTGCTAACCTTACCCAATTCTACTTCCGCCTCTGAGGTATCCCAGAAGTCTGTTGCGGTTCTCTCGCGCCCGTTTGATCTCAAGCAAAGCCTCAGCACCTATCAGCCTCTGTTTTCCACACCAACCTCTCTAGGTATGGTGGCTATTGGGGTAGCTGAGGGGAATTATCGCCTGTTTACTGAAAAGGGCAATCTCTACGTCCAGCAAACTTCTTTCTACTTTGGACATACTGATCCGGGTAACTTATCCTGGGGAGATGTAGTCACCAACTATGGACCGTGTAGTGATCAAGGACGCAGTAAGGGCAATATTGCCTTAGCCGAACAACTGTGTTTAGAGCGATCGCGATCGCGACTACCCACTCATCTAGTCGATTTGAATGCGGCTGGTATCGACCCCGAACGGGATTTAGAGGCTTTACTCAATGTAGCTGATTTATACAATCAAGCGATGCCCATCCATTCTCGTCACTTTCCCCACGCCCTCGCCATCGCCAAAAAGGGTGGGTTAAGGGGAAGTGATGCTCTAGCTTGGGCAAGAACAGCATCGTTTTATCTTAATGTCAATAACGAGTTAGATTTAGAAACGGGTTCCAATAAAGCCACAGGACTCTTAGGTATCTGTGCTAGAGAAAACCTGCCCATCACGGAATGGGAATGTGTTTACAAAGACCAAATGCGACGAGTCAAAGCCATTGCTTCAGTTGTTGAGAAGTATAGCCAAATCTATCAATCAAAAACGAATTAAGGAATTGTTACGAATTTCTTATAGGAAGGTGAGGATGTCAAGTGCACCCTAAGCGCCTGCTTGAGGTTTGAGGGGTAGCTCCACGGTAAAAGTGGCTCCCTTTCCCTCTCCAGCACTTTCGCACCACACGGTTCCCCCATGGAGTTCAACGAGGTGACGTACAATAGCGAGTCCTAATCCTAGTCCGCCATGGGAACGAGTTGTTGAGCCTTCAGCTTGGCGAAAGCGGTCAAAAATGTAAGGCGCAATGTCAACGGATACCCCCTGACCCGTGTCTTGTATCCGAATGCGTACCGCATTTTCCAACCATTCCAAATAAATCTTGACTTGTCCGTGAGTTGGGGTAAATTTAATCGCATTAGACAAAAGATTCCATACAATTTGCTGTAAGCGATCGCTATCCCCCTTGATCGCCCTCCGACTCGGTGCTAAAAATGAATCAATCCGAATACTTTTAGCGTCGGCTGCGGGTTGTAAGGTATCAATTGCTGCGTTGATAACTTGGTGTAAATCAACGGGGATTATATTTAAGCGCAACTTACCCCGAATAATCCGCGACACATCCAGCAAGTCATCAATAAGCTGGGCTTGAGACTTAGCATTGCGTTCAATCACTTCTAACGCACGCTCTACTTTGTCGGGACTCAGTTGTCTTCTCCGCAAAAGTCCCGCCCACCCTAGCATCGCGTTCAGGGGTGTTCTCAGTTCATGGGATAGGGTGGCTAAAAATTCATCTTTCAGGCGATTCGCGGTTTCAGCTTCAGCGCGGGCGGCTTGTTCACTCTTGAGCAATACAGTCCGTTCTTCTTCTGCTTGTTTGCGCTGGGTGACATCTTCAATCGCACCCTCATAGTACATAATTTCACCCTGATCATTGCGGATAGCACGAGCATTGTAGCGTACCCAAATCATGGTATTATCACACCGAAACATCGGCATTTCCAAGTTTCGCACCACTCCTTCAGAGTCTATCTGATTTTGCCATAAGTAGTTAACTTGAGGATTAACTAGGTGCTTGGATATATTTGCGTTAAGCAAGGCTTTTAGACTGGGATATCCCAACAGTTGCAACAGGGCTGGGTTGGCTTCAATAATTTCTCCTGTTGGTGTCATCCGGTAAAGTCCGATGGGTACGCTTTCAAAGAGTTGTTGATATCGCTGTTGCACCTCTTTGAAGGCTTGACGTTGCTTTGCTCGCTCCAATGCTGCTCTTACGGCGGCGGCGAGACGAGTATAATGCTGAGGCGATTTAATAATATAATCGTCAAGTCCTGATTTCATCGCCTCGACAGCAACTTCTTCGTTTCCTGTGCCGGTAAACATCACCACAGGACAATCTGGATACCGTTGCTTGACTTTGTGCAGTACGTTTAAACCATTGCTCCAACGCAAGCTATAATCAGTGACGACGAGATCAAATTGTCCCTCGGCTAATGCCTGTTCTACTTCGCTGATATCGGTAATCTCTTTAGGCTGTAATTGGTCAAACTCCTGCTCTAGCTTGCGTAGCGCTAGCATGCGATCGTCGGGGTTGTCGTCAATTAACAGAATTCTTACTGGATTGTCATTTCTCATTTGTCATTCGTCAGGGAACATAGAACAGGGAATAGAAAGTCAAAATTTATAATTACTAATTCAGACAAGGGGTTTTTCGTTAAAGATTAACCAATACAGATCAAGAGTACGAATCATTTCTAAAAAATCATGAAAGTTTACAGGTTTCACTAAATAAGAATTGGCTCCGATGTCATAAGCTTTATTAATATCTGGTGTTTCTCTGGATGCCGTCAACACCACAACTAATAGACGTTTTAACTGAGGTTGCTGTCGAATCCAAGCTAAAACTTCTAGACCGGATTTACGAGGCAGTTTTAAATCGAGTAAGATAAGAGCTGGAATAGGATAACGTTCTAGATCATTATAGGGTGCTTTGCCCTCTAGGTAATTGATTGCCTCCTCTCCATTCATGACAACTTGCAGTGAATGAGGTAGATTGAGGCGTCCAAATGCACGCTGAATTAGGAAAACATCATTATCATCATCTTCAACGAGTAAGATATCAGAAGGTTTAGCACTCATAATTTGCTCCATAAAACTTACTCAAACTGATGTTTGATGTTTGGATGGGCGAAGCATTCGCGATGGAAGTTTAGCCGTAAAACCGAAAAATCCGGGCGCGAATGCTTTGTGTCTACGAATGCGTGACTATTGGATGGGCGAAGCATTCGCGATGGAAGTTTAGCCGTAAAACCGAAAAATATGGGCGCGAATGCTTCGCCCCTACACGGTTTGCGCCTCGATCCAAAATCGGCTTCCCTGATGGGGTGATGATTCAACTCCCGAACGTCCTCTTAGACGTTCCATGCCTTTACGGACAAGGGCTAAACCAATACCACTACCAGGATAAGTTTCACGACCGTGGAGGCGTTCAAATACCAGGAAAATCTTTTCTTGGTATTCTGGCTCAATGCCAATTCCATTATCCTCGAAATTGAGTCGTATCCACGTACAACCATTTACATCTTGTCGTTCCTCTGCCCACACCTGTATCTGAGGCTGCACCGTCTCTGGGACAAACTTGATCCCATTGACAATCAAATTTGATACAACTTGGATGAGTGTACCACGATGACCCCAAACTTCGGGCAAAGGTATTACCCCTTTCTGGGCTACGTTAATTTGGGCGTATGTGTTTTTGATAGTTTCTTGGAGTTGAAAGAGTACTTCTGTCACAATGGAATCTAAACTAATCGGCTTGAGGGGGAATTCCAGGCGTCCCAAGCGACTATATTCTAATAAGTCTTGGATCATGTTGTCCAAACGCTGGGCAGACTTGATAATCCGCTGAGCATAGTCTAAACCGATTGAATTTAACTGGGAACCGCAATCTTCAACTAAGGCATTCGCAAACCCTTGCATGGCTCGTAACGGCGCTCTGAGATCGTGAGAAACTGTGTAGGAAAATGCTTCGAGTTCACCATTGATAGCTTGCAATTTTTGCGTTCGTTCGGTTATCCGTTCTTCTAGTTCAGTGGTGTAGCGTTTAAGCTGCTGTTGTAATCGGGATTGAGCGATCGCGATCGCGAGTTGATTGGTGACCTCTTGTACAATGGTCTTATGTTCCTCATTCAGGACATTTTCTCCACTGAATTCTAGGTTGAGTGTGCCAATTAATTCTTGCTTACTTCTGAGTAGAATAATCTGGAAAGATTCAGCGTTCTGTGAGAGTAAGGCTTGCACTATGGGTTGCAATAATGGCACAATCTCTAGCTGTGGGAGTTGATGGATTTTACCGTCAGCGAATTGGGTAAGCTTTGAGGTAAATGGTTCTAGAGCAATTGTTGTTCCGGCTGGGTTATCTACCTCACCGTCAGTCGCGAGGAGAAGGGCTTGCTGCGAGTCCCAATCAAACACCACAACACTCAGATGACGACGAGATAGCAAAGCGTTTAAACCCCTTAACGCCACTTGCGCGATCGCAGAGGGTGATTGCTCGGCGAGAATGGCTTTGTCAATGGTTTGTAAGGTTTGCAGGCGGTCAATCGTCTGTCGCAATTGAATTTCAAGTTGTTTGCGCTGGGTGATGTCAAACGTAAAGCCGAGAATTTGATCGATTTCACCGCGATCATTTAACATCGGCACATATTTGATTACTGTGGTAAAGGGGTTAGTATTCGGTAATGTAATCGTGGCTTCTATTGTCTGCGGAGTTCGGGTTTCTACCACATGCTTGAGCGTCGGTAAATACGATTCAGTAATCTCCGGCGACCAGATTTCTTCATCAGTGTGTCCTAGATACTCCGCTAATGACTTTCCCGTGCGTTCAAGGGCTGTCGTATTCACAAAAATAAACCGTCGCTGATCATCATAGATCACGAACATATCTGGACTATGATTTACCGCTAGCCGGAAGCGCTGTTCACTCTGACGTAGGGCTTTTTCTGACTGTTTGTATTCGGTAATATTATGGTTAACTTCTAAAATTCCAAATGGATCTCCTTGGTGTTCTCGCTGCAATGTCCAACGACTCGCCACAGTAATGTTAGTCCCATCCCTTGTACTCTGTATCAACTCACCGGGCCAATATTCTTGATGCCATAATTGAGCCTTAATTTCGCTTAACGGCTGCGGAAAAATAGTGTGCAGCAATTGGTGGGCATTTTGCCCAACGGCTTCTTGATTACTCCAGCCATACAAGCGTTGCGCCCCCTGATTCCAATAGGTAATTTTTCCCTCTAGATCCAGCACCATAATCGCGTCATTGGCTAAATCCAATAGTTGTGCTTGTTGGCGAAGCTTTTCTAGGACTAATTTCTGGGCGGTAACATCCGTCTGCACTCCCAGAAAGTGAGTTAATTTTCCCTGGGAATTTCGCACGGGTGAGATATAGAGATTGTTCCAGAATAAAGAACCATCTTTACGATAGTTCCGCAACGTTACTTTACATTCTCTTTGCGTCGCAATCGCCTGTCGTAATTCATCCAATCCAGTTTGATTTGAGTCATCTCGGTGCAAAAAGCGACAGTTACAACCGAGTGTTTCTGAGGCGCTGTAACCGGTGAGTCGTTCAAATCCAGAATTGACGAAAATAATTGGGTTATCCGGTTGATAGGGATCACTAATTAAAATCCCGTTGCTACTCGCATTAACCGCACTCTCTAGTATCCGCAATCGTTCCCCTTGCTGACAACGATCAATCGCTGCACTGAGAATATTCGCGATCGCTTGTAAAAAGTTAATATCATCTTGGCTAAACTGGCGGTAAACTGTGCTATGAACACCCAAAATTCCAAAGGGTTGATTCTCTGGATTAGACATGGTGTCCCAATGTTTCAGGTTCCCTAGTCTCGCTGAGGAAAGTCCGGGGATAATCACACTCATCCCACTGACAACTCCATGATCGCGTAATAGAGGTGGACCCGAAAATCGTGATTCCGTCCGCAAATCTTCGACAACGACTGGTTTTTGGGAGACGAGAGTATAGCCTGCTTGGGAATTAATTCCCGTATCTACAGTCGCTTTACCGACTAAACCAACTTGCCAACCTACACCCGCCCGCAACAACAATGCTTTGCCATCGGGAAGTAATTCCAGGACTTTGGTGTAGTCTACGTTGAGCGTTTTCGCTAACAAATTGACCGCACAATTCATCAAAGAGTCAATGTTAATCCCTCTTAAGGCATATTGACTAAACCGCACAATTGTAGTTTGCTGAGCAATCCGGGCTTGGAGTGTGGCGATCAGTTGTAAGTTCTGGGAAATAGGGACAGGTTGAGTCGTTTGTGGCAAAGAAGATTGGGGCTGTAACTTAGACGCTAAGGCAGCACAGACGGCTGTCACCAGTTTTGGATAATGGGACGGCGATTTAATAATATAGTCATCTAAACCCGCCTTCATTGCCACTACAGCAAGTTCTACACTGTCTTGACTGGTAAACATGATAAATGGACAAGCAGGTTGCAGGCGTTTAACCTGTTTCAAGACAGCTATACCCGTTGTCCAAGGGAGTTCATAGTCCGCGATCGCAATATCAAAATGATCCTCTAAAAGTACCTGCTTTAGGTCTTTAGAGTTAGTTGGCTGTGCGACGCGCAGTGCGGAAAACTCTCGCTGTAATTGACGAATGATTAAGGCTCGTTCATCTGGGTCCTCGTCAATGAGGAGCAGATGCACAGGAGTGTTAATCACAATTTGTCACTTTGGAAGGATGTTCTACTCAGAATATCTCATTATTACCTATCCCATCTCTGACTTATGGAAGAAGTTGGAGATATAGCAACCGCCATAGCTGTTAGGACACATCATTTATGTAGAGACGTTGCATGGAACGCCTCTATGGTGCCTTTGTCCTAATCGATGTGTCTACTGCTATATAAACGTTCGGGATAACCCCAAACCCAAACACCCCACTACGAGTAAGCCAAGTAGAACAGACGATTCAGGAACTAGGGAACAGAGGTTCCTATCATCGGATTTGGCATGATCTATCCCCAGTAGGAGAATTCCTCTGAAATCTTTGGATAAACTGCACAGCAGACGAGTACTTCTACCAACGCAAGTCAAAATTTCTAACTTGAATTTATAAAATATGACAATAACTACTTCAACAGCCAAAGCCTCTTTATCTCAACCGGAAATTCCTGTTGCTCAAGTGCGTCAAAATCAGGGCGGCGAACTCGACGCGATCGCCAAGTATCGCCGTGCGGCTAATTACCTAGCAGCGACTCAAATTTATCTCAAAGATAACGTTCTATTACGCGAACCCTTAAAACCAGAACACATTAAAGATCGTTTACTCGGTCACTGGGGGACTTGTCCCGGTATTAATCTAGTCTATGCCCATCTCAACCGACTGATCCGGCGTTACGATGCCAATATGTTTCTGGTGACAGGACCCGGACATGGTGCGCCCGCAAACCTTGCCAATCTTTACCTAGAAGGGTCTTTAGGAGATTATTATCCTAACCTTACCTTCGATGAAGCTGGAGTGTATCAGCTAGTCAAGCAATTTTCTTGGCCCCGCGGCTTTCCGTCTCACCTGTATCCGGGGATTCCGGGCACCATTCACGAAGGGGGTGAACTAGGCTACGCCTTGGCGACAGCGTTTGGGGCGGTGATGGATAACCCCGATCTAGTGGTTGCTTGTATCGTTGGCGATGGCGAGTCAGAAACCGGACCCACGGCTACAGCATGGCATGGAACAAAATTCATTGATCCGGCTGAATCCGGGGCAGTTTTGCCGATTTTGCACTTGAATGGCTATAAAATCGCCAGCCCCTCTATTTTTGGCACGATGAGTGATGAAGAATTGCTGCATCTGTTTACCGGGTACGGTTACCAAGTGCGGATTGTCGAAGATGCGGACTTGGATGCCGATATGTATGCTTCAATGGATTGGGCATATCAGGAAATCTGTCGGATTCAACAAGCCGCCCGTTCGGGGAACCGCCTCAGCAAACCCCGTTGGCCCCTAATCATCTTGCGATCGCTAAAAGGATGGACGGGGATTAAAGAAGCCGACGGTGTACCGATTGAAGGGAATTTCCGTTCTCACCAAGTTCCCCTCAAAGAGGTGAAGAGTAATCCCGAACATCTAGAACTGCTCGAAAATTGGTTCCGTTCCTACCATCCTGAGGAACTCTTTGACGAAAAAGGACAACCCTTACCCGACATTTTAGACCAATGTCCTCAAGGGGAACGACGCATGGGCAGCAATCCCCATACCTTCGGTGGGCGTGTGCGTCAACCCTTGGATTTACCGAATATTTTTAACTACGCTGTTCCCGTAGAACACCCAGAAGCAAAAGAAGGGTGTAAACAGGGTGAGAGTAGCATTAGCAATACTTATGAGGCGGGAAAATACCTCCGGGATGTGATTCAGCAAAACCCCAACAACTTCCGTATTTTCTGCCCCGACGAACTCGAATCCAACCGTCTTCACAAAGTCCTTGACGTTACCCAGCGGAACTATCAGTGGCCCACTGGACCCTTTGATGGCGAGAT
Source organism: Coleofasciculus sp. (assembly GCF_046565525.1). NCBI lineage: Bacteria > Bacillati > Cyanobacteriota > Cyanophyceae > Coleofasciculales > Coleofasciculaceae > Coleofasciculus > Coleofasciculus sp. The sequence continues at coordinate 24,173 of NZ_JBKHUP010000094.1, forward strand.
TGGACCGGATGGGGGACGAATTATTGAGGTGCTGAGTGAACATACCTGTCAGGCTTTCTTACAAGGCTATCTCCTCACCGGGCGACATGGTTTATTCCCCTCCTACGAGGCATTTTTGGGCATTATCACCACGATGATGGATCAATATGCCAAGTTCTTAAAATATTCCCAAGAATTCTCGTGGCGTCCGCCTGTATCGTCTCTGAATTACTTAGAAACCTCAACCCTGTGGCGACAGGAACATAATGGTTTTTCTCACCAAAATCCTGGCTTTATTAATAGTGTTTTGGATCAGCAAGCCGACTATGCCCGGGTTTATTTACCCCCAGATGCGAACTGTTTACTCAGTACGATTGACCACTGCTTGGAGAGTACAGGCTATGTCAATTTAGTCATTTCCAACAAAAATCCTCTACCCCAATGGTTGTCCATGGAGGAGGCGATCTCACATTGTCGGGCGGGCGGTTCAGTTTGGCAATGGGCGAGTACCGATGATGGGGTTAATCCGGATGTGGTACTGGTGGGAATTGGTGATTGTCCCACGTTAGAAGTTATGGCAGCCGAGCAAATCCTGAGACAAGAATTACCGGAGTTACGGGTGCGAGTGGTTAACGTGACGGACTTATTAATTCTTGAACAAAATTCCACTCATCCTCACGGGTTAGACGATGAAATGTTTACTGCGTTATTTACCCCCGATAAACCTGTTATTATCAATTTCCACGGTTATCCTTCGCTGATTAAGCAATTGTTATTTGGGCGTCCAACTATTGAGCGATTCCAGATTAATGGGTATCAGGAAGAAGGGACAACCACCACACCCTTTGATATGCAAGTCCGCAATGGTACGAGTCGTTATCACTTAGTTATGCAAGCGATTCGCTTAGCCGCACGACAAAATCCTTACGTTTCAGCACAGGCAAATAACCGAGTTCGTCATTATGAATATGTGCTAGCTGCTCACGGGCAGTATATCGTTGAGAATGGCGAAGATCCTGAAGAGATTACCAATTGGCAGTGGTGTTAATTTTTCAGGGAACAGTTCTGTAGGGGCGGGTTTGACTATTATCCTTTTTTGTGACCCAGATGCTATTAAACCCGCCCCAATTGTTCCAGACGTAGCGTGCTACGTCTGGAACACCTCCATTCTTTTGTTATCAGAATCAGGGATGAAAATTTTAGTATTAAATGCGGGTTCTAGTACTCAAAAAAGTTGTTTGTATGAGATTGGTGAATCTTTGCCAAATTCTCCACCAGAACCAATATGGGAAGGCAAAATTGATTGGAATGAAAAGTCAGACACGGAGCTATTAAAGGTTAAGAATTGTAACGGAAAATCCCTGGAGGAACGCCTACCCACCGATGACCGAATTAAGGCGATTTCTCAAATGTTGAATACACTCTGGCGCGGTCAAACGCAAGTTATTTCCCAACTAAGTGACATTGATGTGGTAGGACATCGGGTGGTTCATGGCGGCGATAAATACCGTCAACCAACATTTATTAACGCTGAAGTGAAAGATGCGATCGCGTCTCTATCTCCTCTGGCTCCATCCCACAACCCAGCGAATCTAGAAGGAATTGAGGCGATAGAGAATATTTTACCAGATATGCCCCAAGTGGCTGTATTTGATACCTCATTTCATGCTCAAATTCCCTTACCCGCCGTGATTTATCCGGGTCCTCAGGAATGGCTGGATCAAGGAATACGTCGTTATGGTTTTCATGGTATAAGTCATCAATACTGTCTGGAACGAGTTGCTCAGTTGTTGGCAAAAGACGCTAAATCGTTACGAGTAATTACCTGTCATTTAGGTAATGGGTGTTCCTTAGCCGCAATCCGGGATGGGATTAGTATCAATACAACCATGGGTTATACACCTTTAGAAGGGTTAATGATGGGTTCTCGTTCGGGTTCAATTGACCCTTCTATTCTGATTCAACTGATGCGACAGGGGTATAATGCGGATCAATTAGAGCATCTGCTGAACAAAGAATCAGGATTAAAAGGATTATCGGGAGTGAGTAGTGATATGCGCCAAATCAATGACGCGATCGCGGCGGGTAATCAGCAAGCTAAGCTCGCTCTAGATGTCTATATCCACCGCTTACGCTTCTATTTAGGGGCAATGTTAACATCCTTGGGTGGATTAGATGTATTGGTATTTACTGGCGGGGTTGGTGAACATCAAGCCTCTTTAAGATCTGCTGCATCTGACGCCTTAGCGTTTTTGGGACTAAAAATTGACTCAGACAAGAATGAAACCAATCCCGTAGATGCGGATATTTCCACAGAGGATTCAAGCGTGCGCGTTTTCGTGATTCATACCCAAGAAGACTGGGCGATCGCGCAATCCTGTTGGAATATGGTGAGGGAGTCGGCTAAGTCGTGAAAATCTGTAGGGGCGGGTTTAGATCTTTAATCACTTCAGGCATAGGTTTAGGCGTAAGGGAAAAGACTTCCTTTAAACTGTTGAGCTTTTTACCTCTAGTAACGTCACTCACCACATCAACTGTTCTATTATCACTTGTGTAATCTTACTGAGCCTGCTCCAACCAATCCACTAAATTCGCCACGTCGGAAAAATCCAACAGCGCTTCTGCTAACGCTTCCAACTGTACGATAGGTAATCTTCTAACTCGCTCAATTAATACTGGCTCAACCTCACCCAACCGCCGCTTAAGCTGACGGACAATCAAATTCACCTCTCCTGCTCGTGGCTGCTGCTGATCTAACCAATCCGCTAGATCTCCGATTTCAGAAAAATTAAACAACGCCACGGCTAAATTGTCTAACTGCTCAGGAGATAACTCTCGAACCCGTTCGAGCAGTGCTGGCTCAATCTCACCCAGCCGCCAATTGAGCTGACTTCTAATTAATTTAAATGCTCCTTGTTGCAGAATATCTTGATAAATTACAGAACCACGCATCATATCCTCCCGCAAAAACCGACGAATTAAATCTTTTTCAAACCGTAACCCCGCGAGAATTTCTGTACAACCAGAAATATTTTGTCGCTGCTCCCTATTAGGAATTCTAGCGACTTGTTCCGCTACCTGCGCCAACAATCCTTGAGGCTCCTCTGTTCGCGCCAATGTCGCCAAAGGTAACAGTGTTGGATTAGCTAGAAATGGTGCTGGTTCTTGTTCCCACAGGCGAACTACTCGGTAGCGGTGAATCGTTGAAATCACAGAGTCACGCATCATATCCTCCCGCAAAAATCGACGAATTAAATCTTTATCAAACCTTAACCCCGCAAGAATTTCCGTACAACCGGAAATATTTGTTCCCTACCCCTCCACAAGACTCCCTGCAGCAGACTCTACTTACCCCACCGCCAGAGGATTTAACCAGCGTATAATCTCTAATTTCAGTCGATTTAAGTCCCGATAAACGCCTTGCTTCATCCATTGACCGATCGCATCAAAGGGAGTAAATGCATCTCCCGTTTTCCAGTTGACATCTTGTCCCAAGGGTGTTAAGTGATTTCCCGGTAACATTTGCAGCACCACCATATTAGGAAATCGCTGTTGCAGAACAGGTGATAGGATTGCGGTTTGGTCTATCTCGTCATTGACAAATTTAATCAGTAAATTGCGGCGGACGGCGTATTGCTGGGCAATCAGTTCGTTGGTTTGTTGGGGTGAGGGGGTAAATTCAACGTCAAAGGCTGGCTTGATATTCAACTGCTTGAGGAACGTCAACTGATCCAGCACGTTGAACTGTTCCAGAAATGGGATCGCCTGTTTAGCAGGGTAGTTGTTGAAAGAAATCAAAATATTACCCGCCCGTTCCACAGAATACAGACTGCCAATCAGCAGATGCAGTTTACAACCCATGCTATGTCCGACACCGTAGATGGGTAAATACTGTTTATTGAGTAGTCTTGTGGCTTTGAGGCGATCTAGGGTAGTCTCAAAACGGTTGAGAACTTCCCGGGCGATCGCAACGTGATCTAAAGTATTGATAAATGGCGTAGCTACAACCAGGTAACCCTGACGCCCTAATTGCTCAAGTAGCCAACGGTAGGTGACTTGGGGCGCAGCCGCAATAAATGCCCCACCCAAAAAATGCACGATACCAATGGGACGGGAAGGAATTAAAACCCAGCTACCAGATAGTTCTTGCCAGTCCATAGGAAGAGAGGGAAGTTTATATATCTTTATATCTTGACATTCTTCCGGCTGAGTGGCGTTACTTATACCCCTACCCCACCGATTTCGACACCTCCCGTGACAAGTCAGATCGGAAGCCATACGGCAAAGGAGAAGGACGCTGGGGGAACAGTTGACTTCTCCCCCGGCTAAAGCGCGGGGGATTCTAAGCGGATACTACAGGACGGGCTAGAAGCCACGTCATGAAAG
>NZ_JBKHUP010000095.1:0-28385 GCF_046565525.1 Coleofasciculus sp.
ACCACTCTTCTTTGACGACTCCATGACCTTTCAGTTTGATAATAAATAGAGCGAAACCAAGTTGCGTTGGGGACTAATTTTCTCACCTCTTCTAAGTCTTCATCTTTAGAAAAAACGCTATCCATTAATTCAATGACTGGCAACAAATTTTCTTCGTATTCATTTTTTGCTTTTTCAATAACATTCATTGCTCGTAATTTCAATTGGCTATTTGTTGCCATTGCTATCACATAATCTACGCCTTCTTCTTCACAAAAATTCATAATCTCTTCACGAGCATAAGCACTATCTCCTCGCACGATCAGGTGAGTGTTGTGCCATTTCTCTCGAATTAAACCAATGATTCTCTGTAATTCTTCCAACGCTCCTTCGGCTGGGTCTATATTAGAAGGACGTAATCTTGTCACTAAGAGATGATGTCCACAGAAAATATACAAGGGAGCATAGCAAACTCCTTTATAATAAGTATTAAAAAATGCTCCCTCTTGATGTCCATGAACTTGGTCATCAGTCACATCCATGTCTAAAATTATTTGTTGAGGAGGGGTTTGATAAGACTCCAAAAAGATGTCTACAAAGGCTTTTTTAAGCTCTTCCGGGTTAGCTTCAATGCGATGATAGCGCGATTCTTTTTGTTGCCGGATTGTATCTGGGCAATATTCAAGCCGATTCAGAGTACTTTTTCCAGCTAAAAACGCTGATGATGAATCCTTAAAGTTGAGTTTCTCTAAAGCGATCGCTAAAGCCGGATCATAGCGTAATTGATCATGGTCATTAACATCTTCATAGCCTAAAGCAATTCCATAAACTCTTTGTGCAAGTAGTTGATGAACTGAATAATCTACATAAGCTAAATTTCGATGGTCTTGAAAGCATTCTGCAAATCTTGCTGTGATTTTTAGTCTTTTGTCCAACTCGGCTAACATGACTATTCCGGCATCTGATGTGATTTGACCGCCGTTAAAGTTAGCAATAAGTTCTTTTCCTTTCTTTTTGCCAAAGTTAAGTTTTAGGTCATTACCTTGATGTAAATTAGCAATCATAAAGCAAAACATTTTACTTTCTTTATAACTAAATTATATCAGACTTGATGAGCTTCATTATCAAATTAATTATAAAAATATATTTAGATTAATCAAAAACAGTTAGTTGGCGTATAGTTTACGCTAATTAATTGTTTTTACTAAAGCCCTATTCCAAAAATATGAGCAGCAATTTGCCTTTTTTGATTAGGTTGAGAAAAATGATTATTCAGAGGCTTGAAGGCGCAACACACTGTTCTGTGCAACTGGGAGTGAATAAATGGACTTAAATCCTTGTCTGGTAAGGTTTATGCTATTCGCAATCGCGCCTTTTGTGAGAAATGCGGGTGATACTGCCCACATAATCGCGCTTGGCATCGGTCACACGTACTCGATGAAGTTTAGCGTGCATCAGTCTGATTGTCGCCATATTACTCCTTTTGGTAGTCATAATGAGTCATTAGTTACTGCGATCACTCTACTTTCATTAATATTTCATTTCTCTAATTGTTGAGGCATATTTAATTTTCTGACCTCTACTCCATTCTCCCTAAACCACCTCCACTTTGTACCTCTGCCCAGAGATAAGTGCTATACCTCTCGAATTTATCTTTATCTTTTTCCGCATCTAAGTCGTATTTTGTTATTTTTTCATGTCCAAGGTTCCACCTATCTAAGTGTGCTGCTCTTTCGTTCACCGCTGTCCATGCTGCATAAAAACTCATGTTTTTTATTGTCGTCGCTAAGGCTTCTGTCATTTCATTTCTCTCTATTAAAGATTTAAATTTATTCTCATACTCTCTATAGTCGCTCTCCGCTTCTTTTTTTTCTCCTCGTACCTCGTGCGCTGCATACCAGGCTACGTGCCATGCTCCCCACTTTATATCTTCCAGACTTTCTTTTGTGAGCTTCGTTTCCGTCTTTTTTATCAACTTCTCACATAAATTTGCATGGTCGTGAAATTTTTGTTCATTCTCTTCGGCATCTTTGAGAAAATACTTCATTCCATGAATTTTTTCCTGTTCCACTTCATTTGCTCTCTTGTTGGCTGCATACCATGCCGCATTCCATGCCATCCACTTCATCTGTTCCGCCACACTCTGTGGTAACTTGCTTAATTTATTTGTTTCCTCTCTTGGTTTTGGGCTTGGTTCTGGGTTTATATAGCTGTATCTCCACAGGCGCTCCCAATATTTTTTGATAAGCTCTTTCACTTTCTCTGGGTCTGCTATGATAAATCCGAACTCTGTATGGCTCACTACGCTTGTGTCGTACAGATTTTGTGAGCCAATATAGGCTAATTCTTCATCGACAATTACTACTTTCGCATGATTATAAGTTAGGGTGGTGCTTTCTCTTGCTATATTGGTTATTTTTACTCTTTCTAAGAGTTTTTCCCTTCCTACATATCTCGCAAACAAGTTCATTATTTCTAGTGGTTTATTCCCGTTATAACTCAAATATTTTTCTCTTAGTGATGCTGACTTTTCTCCAGGATATGAAGTTACTATTTTTACTTGCAAATCCTCGTTTCTCGATAGCGCTCCACATATCGCCTCAATCATCGCAACTTCCCATCCTTTTTCCGCAAGTTGAGAATCTGCAAACATTTTTTGTTGTGATATGTAGATAGTTTTTGTCGCCGCCGATAGCATTGTGAGTATTGCTACATCACTCGGTGCATCTCCCAGTTCGGTTTTTCCGTATCTTCCCGCTATTATTATTGGTGATTGGTTTTTCGTGTTCTGTTCTTCGGGGTAATTTTGTTTCCATCTCCTCTCTTTGTTTTCTCCTACCTGTTCGTTTACAAGCGCATGGTGCTTCCAATAATTCTCCGCAAACTCTTGCGCTCTGTATGCTGCCATCCCTTTAATGTGTACTGATAAATCATGCACTGGCGAGTTGCTCAGATACTCCTCGTACATATTCATGCCACCAACAATAGCCTCTTTGCCATCTACTGCGACTATCTTCGCATGATTCCATCCCCACCCTTCTTTATTTCTTCCTGTTTCAACTATCAGAGCCACGTGTTTGAACTCCCGTTTTTTTATAATATTATATATTTTTTGATTATTTTCTTTTATCTCTTCCCCATGATAGTATTTACTTAATGATTTACCTAGAAATATCCGAAAAGTAACATTTTTTTTGTTATCTTCTAAGTAAGAGATTGCATCGTTTAATATGTCTGTGAATGATTCATGAATTGTATCTAATGTCATTATATCAACAATCGTTTCCGCTCTTTTGAGCATATTTCTTAAACGCTCTAAGATTTCTTTTTTTGTAGCATTAGGGTCAACAAACTGTGTACCCCAATACTCCATCGGTGGTACTTGAATAATCCAATTGTTTGGGAACGTGTTGTTATAAGTTACTCCCCACTCTCTACTTTTTGGAAATTTTTGTTCCAACTTCTTTTTGACTTCTTTAGCTAGTCTATTGAGTTTTCGTGTATCTCCATAAGAAATTAACTCCCACATCTGGTAACCATCTTGATTTTTAGATTCCCAGAAATATACTTTATTTCCATTTCCATCTAATACTTTACCAACGCCATTAACTATATAGAACGCTCCCTCCTCATGTCCTTTTTCTATTCTCCAATTTACCTGTTTAACTCCACACCAGTCCTTTTCTAGAGGTCTGGATTCAATTAAAGGGGGTGAGTCACCTCCGCCGAAAAGCATTTTGTTACTATTGGAGAACATTGTGATTAAAAATGTGCCACTTGGCGTTATTCTTAGTTTCCACAATTGTGATTCGTATGGCTCTTCTTCTAAAATAGAAAATTTAAGCGCATTGGATTGACCGCTTAATACCTTGCCTGATTTTTTATGTTTTAAATAGTAAATACCATCGTCAACAATTGTACCTGTTTGATTAGTTTTACTTATCATATTTTTCTCCTTTGTGTTCTGTAATGTTATGACGTTTAATCACATCCATTTCTGAATTTTGCGCGGAAGGACTATTTTTTCCCTTTTTCCATTTCACTCCACAAAACGGATTTCAAGCTGAAAAACCTAAAATACTACCCTTGGGATAAAGCTAATTTGCAGAAGTTTGACTAAACGAAACCTCTTCCTCATCCCCGACAGATTCTTGATCATGGATTGAAAATAGAGAAAACGATTCCAAGGAGGAGAGCGGGACGATCGCACAAATTCTCCCGCAACTTTCCCCACCATTAGCTGTTGTTGCCTCCACAGCACCGCCAGACAGGAATTCCCCCAACGTCCAGTTTCTTCATCAAATTTTGCCAACGCCAAAATCGGTGCAAACTGCCTTTCACACAGCGCCTGCTCAACGCACCGACAACCATCACTCTTTACTTCTAACTTCCCATCATTAGTCGCTGCACTTATCATCGACTCAGAGTGCTGCACATCACGCCCTACCTCGATCGCCTCCTCACCCACAACACTCTCCACTTCCTCCACCGCAACGGATAATGTCGCTGTCTCGCCTGCTCCCGCTTCAACTCCCGCATTCCCCTCGGACTTTTCCCCTATTGCAGACCCCGTTGCAGTCGATGGAACAGATTTATCCGTATCCATCCCCTCCTCCTCGATAAAATATCCCCTCAACTCCTCACGCAGAATAGCCCGTGCCTGCGAAATACGCTTGCAGACATTCTGGTAGGAAATCTCTTGCTGTTGGGCAATCTCTGGATAAGACAGTTCTTGATAAAAATGCAGGATAAACGTCTCGCGCAACCGAGGAGGTAAATTATCAATGGCACGACGAATCACCATCCTTTTCTCGTCAGTCTCCATTGCACAATAAGGCGTATCCTCACTCTGTACCAGTCCTTGCTCCTCACTCCTTGCGTAACCTTCTATATCCTCAACTCGATTCGCCCCCCGACTGCGTTCACGATAAATGTCCACGCACAGATTGCGAGTCAGCGTCGTCAGCCATGCCTTAAAATTAGAAATTTCCCCCGCTGCGTACTTTTGCACCTTTTCCCAAGCTTTCAGCATCGCCCGACTCAAGGCATCTTCAGCATCCGTCGGGTTCCCCCCCATCCACTTGATACAGCAACGGTGAAGATAATCTCGATACTGCTGCCATTGCTGCCAAAACCCTTTCCCTAAATCTTCAGAGCAACCCCGCAGGTATGACGCACTAACTGTTTGAGAATTTGACATAAATCAATAACTGGTAGCGTACCCAATTGAGGCAAGATAAAACTATTGAAACAACCGTCCCCACTCGAATCCAAATGTCAGCAAAAACCGCGCCAGCGCACAGCAAATATTGCCGAAGATATATCGAATAGACCAACGAGTTTGTTCATCAAACAATCCGCTCATCTATTATGAGTCTTCAAAGCCTTGGTGGTCTTCCGTATAATTCCGTAAAATCAGCTTATTAGTGATCCAGAACTGTTTTGTTCACCACGAGTCTAACCTCTGCCTCAAGGGGGGTGTCAATAGTAATACGCTGGTAATACTAAAATTTTCTGTTTGGGTTTCGTACTACAATGCTTTAAGCATATACTAAACAAAGGCTCCAGATAGATCCCTTTGGAGCGATTTGCTGCAAGCAGCAGCGAGTAGAAATCGTTCCGACGTTTGCGCTTCGCGTATGCTAAGCAAACGTAAACTCGGCATAGCTGCGCTATTGGTATAGCAAGAGCTTCACGCGATCGCTCTATAGCCGCAATAATGCGCCCTCTCCCCAATGCGATCGCTCTCTTCTCCTCCCTGACGCAAGACCTCCATTTTGGCAAGCAAGTAAGTTATGTCGGCTATTCCAAACAGACTCAAGCTGTTAAGGTTTATCGACACACTTTAAAACAATCCTAGTTGCCATTAATCTTTCCCGTTAAGCTACCGTGCAATGGTCGCGAGATTCTCTCTGGTACTTATGGTTAACTAGCTTTCCTATCCCTCAAGCTCATCTTCTTCAAAAGGTTCAGCAAAGCCGTATTCTTCAAGTTGACCGTCCCGCCGCACATCGCAAGTCACGCAGTGAAATGACCCGCCGAAGGTGTAGACGTGACGGAAATCGACCGGAATCACTTTGAATCCTAAATCTTTGAGGAGTTTCTGCATGGGTTCCTCCTGCTTTTCCACAAAGATTGTTTCGGGATCTAAGCTCAAAATATTCATGCACACCCAACCGCTGCACATATACATAGGCCAGTTGTCGGGAAGGGTGGAGGGAGCCGCTTCCACCAGTTCCCAGCCAGCTTTCTTGAAAAGCTCGGTTTGAATGCAAGGTCTTGCGGGGTTCACTAATGCTAATCCCGGTCGGAGTGGTACGAGTGAGGCATCAATGTGCATGGGATTAAGATCTGGGAATTTGACGACATGAACCCGGAATTGGTCGCCCAGGTGCCGTTTGAGCCAGGTAATTCCTATCTCGTTAGTGACATGACTGCGCTGCACAAACAAATCTCGCCCAAAGCGTACAATGTCAGCAGCGTCAAAGCTGGGTTCAAGCTCTCTAGTCACAAATTGCCCTTTTTCGGTGAGAGCATACCGTTGTTCGATGGGTTTTGTGGCGTACTCAACATCATAAAATTCGTCTGACATTGAAGGCTTAGGAGCCGTTGTCCACTTAGCCCCCCGCCGCAGGTACTCAAGCATCAAGGAACGGTAAGCGCGGTATTCAAAAAAGCGCGATCGCCAAGCCATCGGTGCCTCAATAATTTCATTGCCGACGACGAGAAGCACATCGCGAGGCATAGTGGCATAGAAGCCAGAAGCTTCAAAGTCTGGAGTTTTGTAGGTCTGGGAAAAGTCGATGAGATCGGGTCGGCGAACGATGACACCTAATGCTTCTAAAACCCGACAAAACTCGTTGAGTTCTTTTGAGGCAGCTTCTACAAGTTCTTGTGGGAAGGGTTGACCGCCATACTTTTGGAAAAACCACATGTTTTGGGGGGATGTGTTTGTCTGGAGGGCAGGCTCTAACTTGGGAACTACCGCGCCCTCTACGCAACCCACAATGACTTCTTTGAGAGGGTCCCATTCGTTGTAGCTGTTAACGACTGGAAGTTGCCGTTCAGATACTATGCTATGGGTTTGTTTCAACTGCAACACTTTTTTTTGCTCCTGTAATAAAGTTATTGGGATGCTTTATCCATTCCTAAAGAAATTAGGTAATGCGCTACCTTGTTGGCTTGATGGTTTAATTCCCGATAAGTGAGGCTTTTCCCCTCAAAAATAACGGCGATGCTGTCAGGGCTTTGTTCTACTTGAAACTCAAATACCTAAACTGATAATGAAGACATTAATTTCTTCCCGGATAGCCTTTGCTCTCACAAGTACTTAAAACAAATCTGACATTTTCAGCTCTACATCTGCTTTTGCCCAGATTTTATCAAACTTGCCTTTAATGTTTTCAAAGGGTTTCCCTTGTGCTTTTAAGCTTTCATACAGTCCAAAAAGAGAACGCCCATTGCTAGGATTATATATTCGCTCAATTTTCCCGTTGCTCCCGAATAAATCTTTCCAAAACACCTGCTCGGCTTTACTATATTGACCATTGGCATAATATGCAGCACCTAAAGCTTCTCGGACAGGATGCCAAGGTATTGGCTCATCATAAACCAGATTATCTGGTAAATGTACAGCTTTCTTTAACATTTTGATCGCATCATCAGCTTTACCTTCTAAGTAAGCAATCTTAGCATCGAGTTCCAAAACAGCAATTTGTATAATCTCCTGCGCTTTGTTGTTCCCCCAGGACAAATTGCAAGGAGTCTTAATAACTTCAACTAAAAATCTGTCTTTTTCATCTTTTGCTGAAGCTAAGTCTTGCTTTCCTAAATAAGCCATTGCTCGCGCCCAGCGCCAAAAAGCTTGAGTAGCCGATGTCCCGTACTGAGGCGAAGGGAGCGAAAGAATCTCATCCCACCGTCCAAAGCGTTCGAGCATTAAAATCTTACTGGGAAGGTAATGTTCTAGTCCTGGCTGACCTTCCAGATATTGAGGAACATACTCTTCGATTAAACCAGCAGTCTCTATGGCATCTTTGGAGCGTCCTGTCATAGCATACGGTACAGCGCGAAATAGTTGGTTATGCGTATAGTAGTGACCTGCATAAATGGGTTCGCATTCTTTAGTTTGAAGACTCTTACATTGTTCAACAAATGGTTCATCTATTTTCACGGCTTTCTCATTTTGTTGTGCCGCCTCTTTGTAATGTCCAAGACGAGCATAGATATGAGAAGGCATATGGACAATATGTCCAGCGGCAGGGGCAAGTTTCTCTAAAATATTGGCACTGTCAAGAGCTTTATTCGGTTGAGCCGAAGCCTCCATTGCATGAATGTAGTAGTGATTAACTCCCACATGATCTGGAAATGACTTTAGCGCCTTTTCTAGCACATCAACAACCGTTTGAGTAACAGGTGTATTGGGACTGCCATCCGGTTTCCACAGTATCCACGGGTACAAGTCCATTAAGCTATCAGCATAAATCGTAGCTACATCGGGTTGGTCGGGATAATCTTGATAAACTTTTGCCATTGCATTTTTATAAGCGATCGCAAGTTCATTGAAGTCTCGGTTGGGATAGTCCTCGTATCTAACTGCTAATGCTTCAATGAGTGCGTGTTCAATAGGAGTAATCGGTTCCATGCGTTTCTCTGCTTCATCCATACACTTTTCTGCTTCTTGAATCTGGTCAAAAGCAAATCCTTCGCATTTGTCGTCAATTTCTATGTTGATATTGGTTTCCGGTGCTAGCGCCATTCCATAATAAGCCATCGCCATATCCGGGTCGAGGTCTGCGGCTTTACGGAAAAAGCGAATTGCCTCTTCACCATTAAATCCATAAAACAGCGTCAATCCTTGATTAAAGAATTTCCGTGCTTCTTCGCTCTTGGAAGTAACTGGAAACTCTAGATGTCCTAAATCTGGAATTAAGGTTTCGGGAAGTGATCGCTTGTCAGCATTGTCACAGTAAGAAGCTAAACCATTGGAATCTACAGAAGTTACTCTCCACATTGTTGAAGTGTTTTGTATAACGCCATTCTGAGCAACTGTAAAAACCTCTTGTGTTGAATCAGCCAATGCAATAGAAGGCTGACTGCTACAAAATATGACTAGGCTAACAACGACTAAGAATAATCGGAAAAATCGTTTTTGTATTTTCATAGCTGATAATCGAATGAAACTGATGTCAATATCGAAAGTATGTGCCAGTTACTTAAAAAGCTAACAACTTTAGGCTTAAAGAAGAAAATATCCGCTCAACCGCTCTCGCCAAATTGTCCCTGCCTACGAACAGGGGCAACTTCCGTTTAAAATAAGTAATTATTATAATGAGCGGAGAGCGTTCGCATAATTTCAGTCCTTATAGTACCCAGTCACGACTTTTGCAAGGTCTATTAGCTCGGCAACAAATTGCACGCCATTTTAGGGTTGCGAGTTACAACTGCCTCCGTGCCCAGAAAGGCTGATCGACCCACCGACGCTCAGCCTGGTAAACAAGCCTGTGCTGACGAAGGTAAGCTGCTCGGATTTCTTCTAACCGGGATTTGTAGCCTTCAATGGCTTCAGGATCTCCAGCAAGAGCCGCTCGCACAGCTTGACCAGCTTTCATCCCTGTATACAGAGCATTGAAAATGCCCTGTGATGAAAGCGGATCGAAAGACAGTGCTGCATCTCCAGTCGCCAGCCAATTCTTGCCAGCAAACCTGTTCAACCGGGCACCACAAGCTTCTACAACATCCAGATTTACCTTCTCCATTTCCTCAGACAGCAAATAACGAACATGTGCGCTGCGAGATAAATGTGCTTCCCAAGCTGCTGGCGTGCGGCGGATTAACGCTGCGGTATCGGCGTCTGTGTGAAAAACGACAACACGGATACCATCTGGCAGCAGCGCAGTATACCACCAACCATCAGGGGTAGATTCCACCAAAGTCTGGCTGTTAGCGTCAGTGTTGCGAGGGACAGCCCAAGTGCATAAAGCAACCAGGGAATCGTCGCGATGGCGCAAAGCTCCTTGGAGCCGCGCTATTATCGCGCGTCGCCCTGTTGCGTCAATCAGCCAGCGAGCGCTGGTTGCGCTATTTGTGAGATGTACGTGCCAGCCAGATTCTGTGGGAGTGACTCTGTGCAATCGCTCCACGCACCAAACCGTGCCTGCATCTTTCGCCGCCGCACGCAAAGCCGCATCGAACTCAAATCTATCTAAATGCCAGCCGAGACCGTGAGGGTCGCGGATAAAATCGGTGGTTGCGAGTTTATCCGCACCCCAAGCAGAGACGTTGCCGTAGCTGGGCAAGTGCGAGCCATTCTCGACGCAAGCGAGCAGACCCAGGTCGCGCAGTAGAGGTCGGGCAGCTCCTGGCAGTGACTCGCCTACCTTGCGAACTCCCGATTTGACATCATCTACTAATAAAACCCTGTGATTTGTTCGCGCTAGCACCAAAGCGGCAACCGCACCTGCAGGGCCACTGCCAGCTATTACCACATCCCACATGCACTCACAGTCCCACGATTCTGCGAAACTCTTCAAGTTGCTCGGCACTTTCCCAGCCAGCAAGCGCAATCCGTTTGGCACGCTCTGACAGTTCGCCTTGCACTTCTGAGCCAGCAATTTTGGCTTTGAGCTGCTCCAAGCGCTCTTCGGGTAAAGATTCGACGAACATCACAGGGGGGAAGTGGGGATCGTTCTCAATGCCTGGACGTGCTTCCACAATACCCATCTTGCCGAATTGGGCGACCATTTGCATCATCTGTTCGGGAGCCTTCCCAGTAAGTGCGCGTAACCACTGCTCTCGGTTGTTATAAGCTGCTATACGCTCTTTCCGAGGCAGGTTTTCATTCATAACAATAGCGTAATCCGACTCACTGAGAACTTGATTGGGAACGCGAGCCGGCCAATACGTGGGCAGGTAAGGGTCATACTCTGGCTCGTAGCCAGACCGACAGAAAGCAGTGTCAGCTTGCCACGGCATGGCCATCCACCGGGTAATGTCGCCCGCACCTTGAGCGTAGAGCGGACCGCCAGGGCGCAGAGCAATCTCCGGTGTTAGCTTGTCGCCATAGTCAGGTTCAGGTTCACTGATTGGTCGCTGGCGGATGCGGAAAGGTGCAGTGTACATGGTGCTGTGGCGCATAGGCCAAGTCATTTCACAGCCTGGGTGAAAAGCGTCACCCAGACAAAAATGCAGTGCGGCTCGATCCAGCATTGCTGGTTGCTCCTCAATCGGAACTTCATCAATTGTCTGAGGTGGTTTGGTTTCGCAGTCCCAATCATTAACGAAGTCACCTTTGACCCAGTGATCGAGCAACTCCATGCGGACATTGGACAAAGACAGGTTGTTGCGCGGCGAGTCTTTGAAATCCGTACCATAAGCATCCCCATAAATCCAAGGCCAGGTGCGCGGGTCATTAACGTTACTGTTCGCAGGGCGGAAAGCGTTGAAGAGCGCCTGCCGCAGTTCCGCATAGGGGTCGGGATCTGATTTTGTCGCTGGCCGGTGAGCTAGTTTGGCAATAAAATCAGGGTTTTCAAAGTCCATCGGCCTGCCTTTTCCGAACAGAGCTGCAAATCCTTTGTTCACCCACTGCAAATTTGACAGCCTCTGCAAAGAGGGAAGCACGTCTTTGGTAAACGAGACAGTTTCTGGCAAAGACATCCATCCGGATTCTACATAAGTGTCAACCAACAAGTCGTAGGCTGTGCGCCAAGCAATTACATCAGGTGCATAGTTCGGTGGGGCAACAACTACCCAACTCGATTCAACCGGAATTTCTCGACCTGCAATGCTAACTTTTACGCTCACCGGGCCATCGGAAATATCGTCAAACCATCCATCGGCGTTGTTAAAGGTACTCGGTTTGTCCGGGTTGTAGATGGGTTTACCTTCTGGTGAGTTAGAGTAACCGTTTCCACCAAGTACTAAGAGCCGACCAACTTCATCAGTGCGAATTTCTCCTAGTGGGACGGGAGTTCCGATAAATGTACCCGTATCAAAGTGATACTCTCCACCCGACTGGTTTTTGCCTTCAATTGTGCGGGGTCCTGGATTGATCACCAGTTTATGCCGCTCATTAACTTTTATATCGGAATTGCGCCGTGGCACTGACAGGTTTTTAGTTTCAGGGATGTCAAGGGCAGCATCAAACTGATACCACTGGGCTTTGCGATTGGCCAGGTGTACCGTCCATTGAATATGGGCATCATCGCTTTTAATTTCGCCTACTACTTCCCCAGCCGCATTATAGCCATAGATACGGAAGCGTGCGGCTTGACGCTTAATGGCTCCTTGAGCATCGCGAGTCTGTCCAGCTTGTGTGAGGGGAGGCTCTGTGACTTCGGGACCGATGTAGTAACCATCCTCGGCGGTGCTGTTTCCGATCCGGGCTACGCCAATCCCTGGATGAATGGCAGCGCGTACAATGTGAGTGTCTTTGGCAGCGGGCCAGACTATGGGAGGACGGACTACTTGGGGTTCGCCAACAGGTTCGCCATTCACGTTCCTCCGCAAAGCAGCAGATGCTTGGTAGATCATCTTGCGGGAATCCGCAATACTGCCTACCGGCTTGTGCTCTTCAAGCGTGCGCCACACGTTAAAAGATAGAGTCTCGCCATAGTTCGACTGTCCGCGAGCACTAGTATCCTGAGCCGGCAGAATGAGCGTAGCGACGTGGATGGGTGGAGATATCTCCTCGCTCCAGTGCACAGTAGCTTTATCTAGCGGCATAGTCTCGCTGTCAGTCTGGAACTGAACTAAAAAGCGCAGGCGGGCTTCCCCATGTTTCAATCTCGTTTCAAAATCTACTTGCAGATAATTAGGATCGTTGTAGTTAGGTTCTGGTCCTTCAGGCACTACCTCGGGTTCCAATTTGTACTTGCAGAAGCGGTTTTCACCAAATTGAAAGGGAATACAGCCCCAAAGGTTAGTTTCTAGCACACTAGGTACAACCTTTTTCATCTCGTCCAAGATTTTCTGAGTCTCTGGGTGATCGTTCAACCAAGCCTGCCCAGCCTCACGGCTGGTAAGGGAGGCTTTTGTGAAAGCGCACATTTGATAAACGTCATCCACGAAAAAGACATCATGGTTTTGGAGCAGAAAATCAGCCGTAGGAGAAGCTTCGTCAGGAGAGAGTATTTTAGGGCTAGCTACATCGAAGAGTTTTATACCAATACCAATGGTAGTTTTGAGGTCTGGAAAGCCATCTGGAATATCGCTGGAATAGCGCACCCAAACGGGGTAGGATGATCGCTGACCAAACAAACCGACGCGCAGGCTCTCTTCCAAATCTGGCACGATCTCAAAGCGACCGTGCGCCACTCCATGCAGACGCAGAAAAACTGGACGGCGAGCGGGACACTGACCCTTCTCAATCCGATCTCGTTGTACCATCTGCACAAACATTTGTTCGAGGCAGCCGTAAGGATCTACTTCGCAATCACAAGTAGGAGCTGCTGCACTGGTATCGAGATAGCTTGGGGGCTGATGCATATAGTTGTACCTAAAGTATATATTGACAATTACGTGCTATCTGCTTCGCTGTTTCAGCTTAGGATTTCTGTAGTGAACCCAATTGAGGCCAAATAAAACTTTTGAAAAACCGTCCCCTCTCAAATCCAAAGCGCATCTAAATGTCAGCAAAAACCGCGAAAGCGGACAGCAAATATTGCCGGAGATAATCGAATATACAAAGGAGTTTGTATATCCAATAATTCGCTTATCTATTATTAGTATTCCGAGCTTTGCTGGTCTTCCGTAAAATTACGTAAAATCGCCTTATTGGTGAGCCAGAACTGTTTTGTTCGCCACGAGTATAACCTCTGCCTCAAGGGGGATGTCAAGAGTAATACGCTGGCAATACTGAAATTTTCTTTTTGGGCTGAGTATTACGACGCTTTACAGCGTTTTCAGACTCGATGTGATACACCTAAACAAGAGCAGAACAGAGCTGTCCTAGAGTTACTGTACTACACTGTGTTAGAAAGTGCTGTAAGCCAAGACGAGACAAAGACTCCAGATAGAACGAGAGGGAAGTTCAACTGTTTGTAAAGGTTTATGAAGGAGTCAACAAGAAGCAGGGGGGAACGGGGCAGGGGATTGGGGGGAGGAAGAACAAATTCCCCCTTGCTCCCTGCACCCTGCACAAGTAGCCTCTTCGTGAATTTAGACTGGGCGAGTTGCAGGCTGTATCTGGGGGTGAGGTTTCAAGCGATCGCAACGCCCGTGTCCCTTTGGGGTGATCGCGCACA
The DNA here is from genome assembly GCF_046565525.1 of Coleofasciculus sp. NCBI lineage: Bacteria > Bacillati > Cyanobacteriota > Cyanophyceae > Coleofasciculales > Coleofasciculaceae > Coleofasciculus > Coleofasciculus sp. The sequence goes on from NZ_JBKHUP010000095.1 coordinate 14,226, forward strand.
GTGCTGCTGTCTCATGCTCACACGGTGCGAAGCGCTGCCGCCTACGGCAGATCGCACTATAGCCGCAACCATGCGCCCTCTCCAAGGGCGCGATCGCTCTTTCCTCCTCCCTGACGCAGGATCTCCATTTTGGCAAGCAAGTCAGTTATGTCGGCTATTCCAAACAGACTCAAGCTGCCATTAAAGGCTCAAAAATTCGGTCAGCTAAGAGGCCAGCAACCACATAGGCGAGCGGGATACACGACCAGCAAATCACGTTGATTGCTGCTCATACCCCGCTCTGAACGTCAGGAGCCACTTTTCGTCTCAACTTGCAACATATAGCCTTCACAATGCAAGTTATAGCCTTCACAATGCAAGTCGGCTGCCTGGAAGCCCAACTGTTCTAAACCTTGATAATGCTGCACGCAAGTTTCTACATTCAGTAATCCGACAGTGGGTTCCAGATGGTCAAAACGAGAAGAGAGGAGACTGGACAGAACGCAACCCGTTATGTCAACTGGATTGGTTGGCGCATATTCTTTCCATGAAGTTTCATTCAGGTTATTTTGTAGGGATTTGGGTAGATAGATGACCGTTTTCATCGGGTTAGGTGCTTGAAGAACTCCTCCTTCAGTAAACAGAATATCTTTCTGTTCCTCAAAGCGCTTAATCGCCTGTTCTGGGGAAAAGCAGTGTGGGCCAGAATCATCAACAATTAGAGTACCGGGTTTCACCCGCTTGATGTCGAGAATGTCTGGTACGTTGGTAGCGCCAATTATTAAGGTAGCGTCGTAGATTTCCGGCGGAAGTTCAGATGAAGATGAAGATGTAGCGATTTGTATGGAACCTCGAAACCCTAAATCACTGATAATTTCGCGTTGAATATTTTGGATTGATTCCAGCTTACTGTAAACATCGCACAGGATAAGGGACGAGGGATGCGGCAAGCATTTCAACATCAGGCGTAGGCTATTAAGACCAACCGAACCCAAACCGATGAAAGCTACTTTCTCGTTCTCTAAAGAACGCTGGCTGACCTGTAAAATTTTCTTAATGGTCAGGACAACAGTAGAGCAGGTGGTAGCATGTCCTGTAGTGATTTTCGGTAAGTCGTTGCGCCCCTCAACAGCTTTGACAATAGCACGACCGTAATCTGTTGCTGAGGGAATTAAACCTGTTAAGGAAACGGTTTTAGCACCGAGTCGCCCTGCCATTTCCAAAGCTTCAACGGTCATTTGCATAAGTTTCTGTGGGTCGCTGTATAGTTCATCCTCGAATATAGGGAGGGTTAGACCCGCTATTCGACCCCACTTAGTCTCTATAACAGCATCCCACATCGGCAGGTTGTCAAACCAATCTTGAAGGATTTCATCGCGAGTCAAGTTGGTTTCTTTTAGTAGAGAGAGGGTAAGATAACCCAGAGCGGCTGAGTCAACTGATGCTATCTTGCCTACAGCAAACAACGATAGCAAGGAGCGTTGTTCTAGTTTGAAAAATGGAGATTCTTCTGTGGTTGGGGTTAAAGATGTGGTCATAGATTTCTTAACTTTTGCTTGGGATTCTTCTGGGTTGAAAGATGGAATTTGCTTGGGCAAGTGACTAAGCGGTTCAGCTAATTCAGCTATAGTAGGATGCTCAAATAAAAGCTTGACTGAAATTTTCAGGTTCATCTCTACTGAAAGCTTAGATACCAGTGAAGCAGCTTGCAGAGAATGTCCACCGAGTTCAAAGAAATTATCATTGACGCCCACCCTTTTTAATCCCAGGACTTCTGCCCAAATGCTGGCTAGCATTTCCTCAATAGGAGTGCGAGGGGCTACAAAAGTGAGTTCCAGTTCAGGTCGAAATTCGGGTTCAGGTAGGGCGCGACGGTCTACTTTACCATTTGGTGTTAGCGGCAAGGACTCCAAAGTTACAAAAGCGCTTGGCACCATGTAGTCTGGCAGTTGTTCTTTTAAGAAGCGGCGCAGGTCACTAATTGTGGGTGCTTCTTCCTGATGCAGGACAACATAAGCTACTAATTGCTTGTCGCCTGTAGGGTTAACTCTTGCTATGACTACAGTCTCTCTTACACCGGGATGCTGACTCAGTACCGCTTCAATTTCGCCCAGTTCGATGCGGAAGCCGCGAATCTTTACTTGATTGTCAATGCGACCGAGGTATTCAATGTTGCCATCACTTAGGTAGCGAACTTTGTCTCCGGTTTTGTAGAGGCGCTCACCTAGCTCATTGCCCAAGGAGTTGGGGATAAATTTCTCTTGGGTTAAATCGGGGCGGTTGAGGTAGCCTCGCGCTAACCCGACGCTGGCAATGTGCAGTTCTCCAGGAACGCCGATAGGAACAGGTTGGAGATAGCGATCGAGAATATAAACTTGAGTGTTATCAATCGGACGACCAATTGGCAGCATGTCCATGCCTTCAAAGACTTGTGCAACCGTAGCGCAGACAGTGGATTCAGTTGGACCGTAAGCATTGAAGAACCGCCGTCCTTTTGCCCATTGAGCGACCAAAGAAGTCGGACATGGCTCTCCCGCGACGATGATATTCTGCAACGCTGGCAACTCCTCACTCGGCAGAGCAGCAAGTGCTGATGGCACAAGAGTAAGATGGGTAATCGAGTGCTTTTGCAATAGTCGCACTAAAGGTTGTCCCGGTTGCAGCGACTCTCGTGTTCCCAGGCAAAGCTGTGCCCCCGAACACAGAGCCATGACAATTTCCCAGATAGAAGCATCAAAGCTTAAGGAGGCAAACTGGAGAACGCGACTATCGGGCTGTAGATCAAATAGCTTGATTTGTGCCTGCGCTAAATTGCACAATCCTCGGTGAGCGATGAGAACTCCTTTGGGCTTTCCAGTTGAACCAGAGGTGTAAATCACATAAGCTAAGTTCTCTGGTGTCACGTCACTTTGAGGAGGAAGTTCGGGCATCACAGAGATTTCTTGCCAATCACAATCCAAGCAGACTACCCGCGCTTGATGTTTTGGTAACGAAGCAACCAGTTTTTGTTGAGTCAATAGAACTGGTAGCCGTGAATCATCGAGCATATAAGCAATGCGATCAGTTGGATAGGCTGGATCAATAGGGACGTAAGCACCACCCGCTTTGAGAATGCCTAAGAGTCCTATAATCATGTCGAAGGAACGCTCAACGCAGATGCCCACCAGAACTTCTGGCCCTACACCTAGCGATCGCAGGTAGTGAGCCAACTGGTTGGCTCTTGCATTCAATTCTCGATAGGTCAGTTGTTCGTCTTCAAACACCACCGCTACGGAAGAGGGCGATCGCTCAACTTGCTCCTCAAACAACTGATGGATACACTTATCGAAGGGATACTCGGCAAAGGTATTGTTCCACTCAAAGAGCAGTTGGTGCCGCTCTCGTTGTGTAAGCAATGGTAATTCTGAAATTGGTTGAATAGGATTGGCTACAATTCCCTCCAGCAATGAAAGGAAATGTTCTGAATACCGAGCGATGGTTGCCGCATCAAACAGGTCGCTATTGTATTCCCATCCTCCTATCAATCCAGAAGCCGTATTCTCCATTGATAGGGTCAAATCAAACTTGGTCGTTTCCGTTTCAAAAGAAAACTCATTTACAGTTAAGTCAGGCAGCTTCATTGAAGGCACACTCTTCTCGTCGAGCGCAAACATCACCTGAAACAGGGGCGTATAGCTTAAGGAACGCTCTGGTTGCAATGCCTCTACTAGCTGCTCGAAGGGCAGGTCTTGATGGGCGTAAGCCCCGAGCGCCACTTCCCGCACTCGACGAAGCAACTGTTCAAAACTCGGATTTGCTGATAAATCAGTCCGTAGTGCTAAAGTATTGACAAAAAAGCCAATTAGCCCTTCGATTTCCTGTCGGTTGCGGTTAGCCACAGGCGTACCCACTACGATGTCCGAGGAACCTGTATAGCGATAGAGTAAGGTCACAAACGCTGCATATAGCGTCATGAACAAGGTGACTCCTGTTCGCTTGCTGAGATTGGCAAGTGCTTGGCTCAATTCAAGAGAAAGGGCGAAGGATTGATACGCTCCACGATAACTTTGAACTGCTCTTCGGGGTCGGTCGGTGGGTAATTCTAATAAAGCCGGAGCGCCCAATAGTTGTTGCTTCCAATAGTTAAGCTGCGTTTCTTTGACCTCCCCAGCTAACCAACGCCGCTGCCAAAGGGCAAAGTCGGCATATTGTACGGGTAATTCCGGTAAAACTTTTGGCTTACCAGTACAAAAAGCTTCATAGAGTGCTGCTAACTCTCCGTAGAACACGCCTGTTGACCACCCATCAAAAATAATGTGGTGTACTGTTAGCACAAAGATGTACTCTGTCTCGTCAAGCTGTAGCAACTTGGCTCGCACTAAAGGCTCTTGCTCTAGATCAAAAGGTTGCTCTGCTTCATTAGTGGCTAATCGTTGCGCCTCGACTTCTCGCTCACAAAAAGGCAGGTTTTGTAAGTCCACTTTAAGCAGTTTTAATTTCAGAGTTGAGGCGATAACCTGAACGGGTTGCCCCTCCACTTTTGTGAAGTTTGTGCGTAAAACTTCATGACGGCGGATAATTTCGTTGAGGCTGTTCTCTAAAGCCGCTATACTGAGCTGACCGTTAAGACGCAAGGCGATTGGGATGTTGTAGAAAGCACTGTCTGGCTGTAATTGGTCAAGGAACCACAACCTAGCTTGAGCAAAGGATAATGGAATATTGCCTGACCGGGGAATCGGTAATAGCGGTTGAGCTTGTATAGATTGCCCGCTATGAAGCGAATTCTCAACCTGTTGGGCGAGGGAGGCGACAGTGGGAGCTTCAAACAGGCTGCGTAATGGTAATTCGACGGACATTGTATCACGCACCCTCGATATCACTTGAGCCGCTAGTAAGGAATGTCCACCGAGTTCAAAGAAATTATCATGAACGCCCACTTTTTCAATGCCCAGGACACAAGCCCAAATGCTGGCTAGCATTTCCTCAATAGGAGTGCGAGGGGCGACAAAAGTGAGTTCCAGTTCGGGTCGTAATTCGGGTTCAGGTAGGGCGCGACGGTCTACTTTACCATTTGGTGTTAGCGGCAAGGACTCCAAAGTTACAAAAGCGCTTGGCACCATGTAGTCTGGCAGTTGTTCTTTTAAGAAGCGGCGCAGGTCACTAATTGTGGGTGCTTCTTCCTGATGCAGGACAACATAAGCTACTAATTGCTTGTCGCCTGTAGGGTTAACTCTTGCTATGACTACAGTCTCTCTTACACCGGGATGCTGACTCAGTACCGCTTCAATTTCGCCCAGTTCGATGCGGAAGCCGCGAATCTTTACTTGATTGTCAATGCGACCGAGGTATTCAATGTTGCCATCACTTAGGTAGCGAACTTTGTCTCCGGTTTTGTAGAGGCGCTCACCTAGCTCATTGCCCAAGGAGTTGGGGATAAATTTCTCTTGGGTTAAATCGGGGCGGTTGAGGTAGCCTCGCGCTAGTCCTGCACCACCGATGTGCAACTCTCCCGGAACGCCTATGGGTACGGGCTGTTGATACCGATCTAGTATATAAGTTTGGACATTCCGAATCGGACGACCAATCGGCACTTGTGTTGATATTGGATTGGCTGCTGATAACTCGCATATCGTCGTCCCCACAGTGGCTTCTGTAGGACCGTAAATATTCACCAGACGCACTTGTTGCCCTACATACTCAATCCAAGTTTTCCATCGTTCGGGAAGTGCTTTTTCTCCGCCAATGCTGACCAAGCGTAATGATGGGGGGAGTGCAAAATTTTCTTGGCTTAATATTGCTGTAAGTTCGTGCCAATAGGCTGTTGGCAACGCCAGTACGGTTATTTCCCAATCCCTGCACTTCTGCAAAAATACATCAATCGAATCCAACATGGAGTCGGTTCGCAATACGAGTGTTGCACCCGAAATCAGGCAGGTGTAGATTTCTTCGGCGCTGGCATCAAAACTAATCGAGGAGAACTGTAAAAAGCGATCTGCGCTTCGCAGCAGCGCTTCGCTATCGCACTTTTCTATCTCATATTCAATACTGACGGCAGTGGTATAGTTCACCAAAGACCGATGTTGAATGGTTACTCCCTTTGGTTTTCCGGTCGAGCCGGAGGTGTAGATAACATAGGCTAAGTTTGAGGCATTTACGCCGCAGGCAGCGTTTTCAGAGTTCTCTTGAGCGATCGCCTCCCATTGTGTATCCAGGCAGACTACCTGTGCTTCATGCTGGGGCAGTCTGTTAACTAACCGTTGTTGAGTCAGCAGCACTGGCACAGCCGAGTCTTCAAGCATGAAAGCCAATCGTTCACTAGGGTACGTGGGGTCGAGCGGAACGTAAGCGCCCCCAGCTTTGAGAATGCCTAACAGTCCTACTATCATCTCAAGGGAACGCTCGACGCAGATGCCAACCAGTGTTTCTGGTTTTACCCCCAGTGCTTGTAAATGGTGTGCTAATTGGTTAGCCTTGGCATTTAGTTCTCGGTAGGTTAGCTGCTCGTCTTTAAAGATTACTGCTACTGCATCTGGTGTTTGTTCTACTTGTGCTTCAAATAATTGATGAATACATAGATTGTGAGGATAGTCTTGTTGGGTTTGATTCCACTCCACTAATAACTTGTGTTGCTCAATCGCCGTCAAAATGGGTAAATCTGATAGCCTTTGTTCTGGATTCTCGACAATACCTGCTAACAGCGTTTGCCAATGCTCTATCATGCGAGCAATGGTCGTGGCATCGAAGATGTCTGTACTATATTCAAATACCCCTGTTAAACCCTGCTCAGTTTTCTGCAACGATAAGCTTAAATCCAACTTAGCCGTATGATTGGCTCCCGGCTCAGATGTGTTAATTGTTACATCTTTGAGAGTAACAGTAGCCTCTGGCTCATGTTCCAGAGAAAAATCTATTTGAAACAAGGGTGTGTAGCTTAAGTCCCGCTCTGGGTGTAGTGCTTCTACTAACTTCTCAAACGGCACATTTTGATGCTCGTAGGCTTCTAGCACTACTTCTCTAACTTGTTTTAATAACTGGAGAAAGGTAGGATTGTCTGATAAATCAGTGCGTAGCACTAAATTATTCACAAAAAATCCAATCATTCCTTGGATTTGAGAGTGCTGGCGGTTCGCCACTGGAGTGCCAACAACAATATCGGACTGATTGGTGTAGCGATAGAGTAATACTTTAAACGCTGTGAGGAGCAACATAAAGAGCGTGACTCCCTGCTGCTGACTCAAACTTACAAGTGCTTCACTGATATCTTGCTCAAGGGTAAAAACTTGAGTTTCTCCCCGAAAGGATTGTACAGCAGGTCGGGGACGGTCGGTTGGTAATTCTAACAGCGCTGGCATCTCTGCTAGTTTTTGCTGCCAGTAAGCGAGTTGAGACTCTAAAACTTCTCGCTGTAACCACTGCTGTTGCCACACAGCAACGTCTACATACTGAAGGTGGATTTCAGGCAGAGTTGGTGTACGATTCTCCACATAAGCCGAGTAAATTGTGGTTAACTCTTGAAAAAAGATATTGACAGACCAACCATCAAAGATAATGTGGTGAACTGTTAGCAGTAAAACATTGTCTGTGGGAGTAAGCTGAACTAACTGTGCTCGGAGTAGAGGCTCTTCGGCGAGATTAAACACATACATTACTGACTGAGAAGCTAATTTCTCATACTCAAGCTCTCGTTCACTTGCTGACAGAGGACGCAAATCCACGACGGGCAGCGTAAAATCTCTAGTGGCAGCGATCGCCTGAACGGGTTCTCCTTCTACAGCAATAAAGTTAGTGCGTAATATTTCATGGCGATTGATGAGTAGTTGCAAGCTTGACTCTAAGGCGGCAATATTGAGTTGACCGCTAAACTGCAAGTTAAGAGGAATATTATAGAAGGCGCTATTGGGCTGTAATTGGTTTAGGAACCAAAGACGTTGTTGGGCAAACGAGAGAGGAAATGTGTTGTTTTCTGTTCTGGATATAGGAGCGATTACCCCCAAGGGGGAACTGCTTTGTAACGCACTGGCATTCGTTTGATTATTGACTTGGTGCAAAAAGGAGATAATTTCAGCTTTACGTGAGCTAATTTCTGACTTTAGATCGGGGGTGAGAGTCCCTTCAGGAGCGTTGCAACGCAGGCGTTCGCCTTCCAGAAACAGGTTAATATCTAGCCTGCGGAGGTGATTAACAAACTCAATTGTATTCATCAAAATTCTAAATCTTCTCGATTATTAACTGTATTGTTGCTAGTCTTCAGACTTTTGTTAGCCCAAGATATTGCTTCAATGTAGTCAATGTAGTTAGAAATACTGGCTACAGTTGGAGCTTCAAACAACTTAGATAAGGGCAACTCAACCCCACAGGTATCACTCACTTGTGAGAGCAGTTGTGTGGCTAGTAAAGAGTGACCTCCTAATTCAAAGAAGTTGTCATTTATACCCACTTGCTCTACTCCCAAGACCTTTGCCAAAATGGATGCAACCAATTCCTCTGTAGGAGTCCGAGGAGCTACAAAATCTGATTTTTGAAGCAAACTATTGAGGTCTGGTGCAGGCAGTGATTTGCGGTCTACTTTGCCATTGGGGGTCAATGGCAGGGCTTCTAAGATCACAAAGGTTGAGGGCACCATATAGTTGGGTAGCTTCTGTTTCAGAAAATGGCGCAACTGATTGACTGTAGGTGCTGGATTCTGATGCAGAACGAGGTAGGATACCAGGCTCTTATGACCGGGAATATCTTCTCGAACAACGACTACCGCCTCCCGCACGTCAGGATGTTGTGCCAACATCGCTTCAATTTCTCCCAGTTCAATGCGGAAGCCACGAATTTTCACCTGATTGTCAATGCGACCAAGGTATTCGATGTTGCCGTCTGGTAGATAACGTGCCTTATCTCCAGTTTTATACAGGCTCAAACCCGGTTCGTTGCCCAAGGAGTTGGGGATAAATTTCTCTTGGGTTAAATCGGGACGGTTGAGGTAGCCTCGCGCTAGTCCTGCACCGCCAATATGCAACTCACCCGGAACACCTATGGGTACGGGCTGTTGATACCGATCTAGTATATAAGTTTGGACATTCCGAATCGGACGACCAATCGGCACTTGTGTTGATATTGGATTGGCTGCTGATAACTCGCATATCGTCGTCCCCACAGTGGCTTCTGTAGGACCGTAAATATTCACCAGACGCACTTGTTGCCCTACATACTCAATCCAAGTTTTCCATCGTTCGGGAAGTGCTTTTTCTCCGCCAATGCTGACCAAGCGTAATGATGGGGGGAGTGCAAAATTTTCTTGGCTTAATATTGCTGTAAGTTCGTGCCAATAGGCTGTTGGCAACGCCAGTACGGTTATTTCCCAATCCCTGCACTTCTGCAAAAATACATCAATCGAATCCAACATGGAGTCGGTTCGCAATACGAGTGTTGCACCCGAAATCAGGCAGGTGTAGATTTCTTCGGCGCTGGCATCAAAACTAATCGAGGAGAACTGTAAAAAGCGATCTGCGCTTCGCAGCAGCGCTTCGCTATCGCACTTTTCTATCTCATATTCAATACTGACGGCAGTGGTATAGTTCACCAAAGACCGATGTTGAATGGTTACTCCCTTTGGTTTTCCGGTCGAGCCGGAGGTGTAGATAACATAGGCTAAGTTTGAGGCATTTACGCCGCAGGCAGCGTTTTCAGAGTTCTCTTGAGCGATCGCCTCCCATTGTGTATCCAGGCAGACTACCTGTGCTTCATGCTGGGGCAGTCTGTTAACTAACCGTTGTTGAGTCAGCAGCACTGGCACAGCCGAGTCTTCAAGCATGAAAGCCAATCGTTCACTAGGGTACGTGGGGTCGAGCGGAACGTAAGCGCCCCCAGCTTTGAGAATGCCTAACAGTCCTACTATCATCTCAAGGGAACGCTCGACGCAGATGCCAACCAGTGTTTCTGGTTTTACCCCCAGTGCTTGTAAATGGTGTGCTAATTGGTTAGCCTTGGCATTTAATTCTCGATAGGTCAGTTGTTCCCCTTCAAACACCACTGCTACGGCATTGGGCGATCGCTCCACCTGCTCCTCAAACAACTGGTGGATACACTTATCTTGGGGATATTCTTTCGTAGTATTGTTCCACTCAAAGAGCAATTGATGTCGCTCTTGTTCCGTAAGCAACGGCAATTCGGAAACTCGCGCTCTGGGGTTAGCAACAATACCCTCCAGTAAGGTCTGGAAATGCCCTAGCATTCGCGAGATGGTGTTGGCATCAAACAAATCAGTGTTGTACTCCAGGCGAGCAATAATACCCTCTGGTCTTTCCTCTACATCGAGGGTCAAATCGAACTTGGCTGTATCGGTTTGGATATCTAGCTGACTTACAGTCCAGTCCGAATTCAAAGACGGCATTGAGGGTTGGGGAACAAATGCCACTTGAAATAGCGGGTTTTGGCTGAGATTTCGTTCGGGTTGCAGTGTCTGTACCAACTTTTCAAAGGGCAAGTCTTCATGGGCATAAGCTCCCAAAGTTACTTGACGCACTCGTTTGAGTAGCTCTCGAAAACTAGGGATACCAGACATATCAGTACGCAACACCAAGGTATTGAGGAAATACCCAATCATCCCTTCGAGTTCCGGTCTGTTGCGGTTCGCGCTCATTGTCCCCACAACAATATCGTCCTGTCCCGTGTAGCGATAGAGCAAGGTTTTGAACGCTGCCAGCAGGGTCATGTAGAGCGTGACTTCCTCCTGCTGCGAAAGAGTTTTGAGCGCTTGTGTCAGGTCAAAAGATAGTACCAGACATTGCTTCGCACCCCGAAAGGTTCCTTTCTTGGGTCGCGGACGGTCTAATGGTAGCTGTAGTACGGGCAAATCGGCTAGTTGCTGCTTCCAGTAATCTAACTGACTCTCCAGAATCTCTTGTGTCAGCCACTGCCGTTGCCAGACAGCAAAGTCAGCGTATTGTATAGGCAGTGGAGCAAGTGGCGTTAGCGTAGCGTGCCGTAGGCTTGGTCTTCCAGTAGAGAACGCTTCGTAGAGTGTCGCCAGTTCTTTGAGGAATACGCTGATTAGCGAAACACCATCAATGATAATGTGGTGAAAGGTCAGGAATAACCTGTAGTCAAAGTCCGCTAGCTGCATCAACGTAGCCCGCAGAAGTGGCCCTGTTTTTAGGTCAAACTTATGCTTCGCATCTATTGTGGCTAGTCGCAAAGCTTCGGCTTTGCGCTGCTCTTGTGGGAATTCCCTTAGATCCACGACAGCTAGGTTAAAAGTGTCGGAGGGAGCAACAACCTGCACTGGCTGTCCGTCCACTGTGATGAAGCGCGTTCTCAAGCTTTCGTGACGCTTGATAATTTCGTTGAGCGCTTTTTCTAGGGCATTAACGTTGATTGCACCTGTAAAGCGAATGGTGCAGGGTTCATTATAAACAGGGGTATCGGGTTCCAATTGAGCAAGGAACCACAACTGCTCTTGGCCCCATGAAAGAGGCAAGTTCTGGTTTCTGGAAACGGGTTGGATAGGGGGAGCTTGCAAACCTTGCTTTTCCCAATCACCTGCCTCGATACACTTTGCTAGGGAGGCTACTGTTGGAGATGCAAACAGGCTACCCACAGGTAACTCCACCTGTAAAGCGTCGCGCAATCGGCTTACAATTTGGGTAGCTAGTATCGAGTGTCCGCCTAATTCCAAAAACTTGTCGTGGATACCAACTCGCTCGACGCCCAGCACTTGGGCCCAGATTTCTGCCAATACTTCCTCGACAGAGGTACGAGGTGCAACAAAATTTTCTTCCAAATCGGGCCTACCGGAGTCGGGTACTGGCAGTGCCCGACGGTCTACTTTACCATTTGGTGTCAAAGGCAGTGCATCCAACATCACAAAAACACTTGGCACCATATAATCGGGCAGTTTTTCTTGTAGAAAGCTGCGGAGGTGCGGTATCAGCTTTTGGGCTAGAGAAACCTGTTCAACTTGTAAGTCGGCAGCCTGTTCCTGCAAACCCTGGTCTTGGGGGTTGTGAACTACATAGGCTACAAGGCGCTTGTCGCCGGGTACATCCTCCCGCGCCATCACCGCAGCTTCTCGCACAGATGGATGCTGCCACAGCGCTGCCTCGATTTCGCCCAGTTCAATGCGGAAGCCGCGAATCTTGACTTGATGGTCGCTACGACCCAGAAACTCGATATTGCCGTCCGGTAGATAGCAAGCTAAGTCGCCAGTTTTGTACAATCGCTCCCCTGGCTTATCGCGAAAAGGGTTAGGAATAAACCGCTCGTCAGTTAAATCAGGGCGGTTGAGGTAGCCTCGTGCCAGAGCGATGCCGCCAATATATAGCTCTCCGGGAACCCCAACGGGAACGGGTTGCAGTTGGGCAGAAAGCAGGTAAATTTGCGTGTTAGCAATGGGGCGACCGATGGCCGGAAGCGCAGGCCAATCTGAGGGTGAACCCGTTAGGGTAAAAGCCGTAACAACATGGCTCTCTGACGGTCCGTAGTGATTGTGTAACGTGCAGCTTTTTAGCTTAGTAAACCAATTGGCGATTTGTCTGGTTATCTTCAATTGTTCGCCTGCGGTAATAATCTCGCGCAGACTTGTGGGAACGGCTTGCTGACCATCAGCGACCTCGGCTAGCAACTGTAGGGCTACAAACGGAAGAAACAGTCTTTCAATAGCTTTTTCGCTGAGAAAATGCAATAAACCTACCGCATCTCGTCGCAGTTCTTCTGAGATTAAAACTAACGTTCCGCCCGAACACCAAGTAGAGAAGATTTCTTGAAAGGAGACATCGAAGCTTAATGGGGCAAATTGCAGAGTTTTTGCCCCTGTAGAAACTGTTAAGCTTTCTAGTTGCCAAAAAAGCAGATTACATAAGGGACGGTGACTCATCGCCACCCCCTTGGGTCTGCCTGTAGAACCCGAAGTGTAGATTACATAGGCTAGGTTGTTTGTCGTTACTCTCCTTTGGGGATTGGAGTGGCTGTGTCGAGCAATTACCTCCCAATCCGTGTCTAGGCAGACGACACGCGAAGAGTGTGGAGGAAGAGATTCAACTAACCGTGCCTGAGTCAGCAACACAGAGGTCTGGGTGTCCTCCAGCATGAAGGTCAAGCGCTCAGAAGGATACGCTGGGTCAAGCGGAACGTAAGCACCCCCAGCCTTGAGGATGCCAAGAACTCCCACCACCATTTCTAGAGAGCGTTCCACGCAGATTCCCACCAGCACTTCTGGCCCTACACCCAGCCCTTGGAGGTAGTGTGCCACTTGGTTAGCCCTTGCGTTCAGTTCTCGATAGGTCAGTTGTTCCCCTTCAAAAACCACCGCTACCCCTTCTGGAGTTTGTTCAACAGTCGTTTCAAAGAGTTCATGAATACATTTATCTTGAGGGTAATCACGATAAGTGTTATTCCATTCGACTAATAACTTATGTTTTTCTATATTTGTCAAAACCTGTTCACCGTCAAATTGCTGTTCTGAATTGGCAATCTGGATTTGTAAATTGTTAAAAGATTCAATCATTGAATTTAGTTCAGTTGAATTTTACAGATACTCTTTAAGAGTTGAATCAAATTCGTAGGTTAACCACTAACAACGAGACACCCTTTATTCATCACAAAAACTGTGTCCGCACGCAACGCATGAGCCATGCGGTGGGTAATGACAATCACCGTACACTTCTTGGCAATACGCTCTAACGTTGTCATGATTTCCGCTTCCGTCGCAGGGTCTAATGCTGATGTAGCTTCATCCAGAATTAGAATGGCTGGATTTCTCACCAAGGCTCTAGCTAGAGCAATTCTTTGCCGTTGTCCCCCTGATAACTGTCCCCCTCTGTCGCCAACGGGTGTGTCATAACCTTGAGGTAAAGTCAAAATGAAATTGTGAATTTCTGCCGATTTAGCGGCGGCTTCTACCTCTTCATCACTGGCATCCAGATACCCCATGCGGATATTTTCCCGCACCGAACCATTAAACAAAATCACCTCTTGAGAAACCAGTCCGATTTGAGAACGGAGAGAGCGTATAGTGCAGTCGCGCAAATCAACGCCATCAAACAGAATACGTCCCTCATCCGGGTCATAAAATCGCGTCAGCAAATTGACAATTGTACTTTTGCCCGCGCCACTCTGACCGACAAATACCACAAAATCACCTTGGCGAATCTTCAGCGATAGATTTTTCACCCCGCCTCTATCAGAGGAGTAGCTAAAGCTGACATTATCAAAGTA
>NZ_JBKHUP010000096.1:0-28376 GCF_046565525.1 Coleofasciculus sp.
CTCCGTACCTCCGTCACCCCGCTATCCTACCCCACCCTACGAAAGTTGAGGGTGGGGACAGCCGCGCTCACGTTCTAAATGAGGGCGCGATCGCAGGTATTGGTGTGGGGTGTGGGTGTCTTACTTTTCACGGTATCAGATAAGAGTCACCTATCCTTTAGATCTTAGATAACGTTCGATCGCATCACTTGCTGCTGCTACCCCATCTTCTTGGTGCACAAGCTTTCCCACCTCCGCCGCTTTGATCCCATACCTAGGCTCAAATAATAATTGCTTGAGTTCAGCCGCCACCGTATTCGCACTATACTCATGTCGAGCCAGGGTACGCGCCACCCCTAACCGTACTAACCGCATCGCATTATCCGGCTGATCATGAGCATAAGGTATCACCAACATGGGACGCCCAGCACGCAAGGCTTGTCCGGTTGTCCCAACTCCCCCATGATGCACAATCGCCGCCGCATGGGGGAAGATTTGTGAGTGCGGTGCATAGTCAAGGACAATCACCCCTTTGGGTAACTGTTCTAACGGTAGATTGGGGACTCCCTTGCCCACCAGTAAAACAGCACGGTATCCTAACTGTTGAGCCGCGATCGCACCTTCTAAATAGAAATTCCCTGGAGTCCACACCATTAAGGAACCCAAGGTAAATACAATGGGTGGAGAGCCAGCATCGAGAAACTGGGCTAGTTGATCAGATAAATCCTCCTGTTTTGCGCGATCGTAAAAGGGAAACCCCGTAACCTGAGTTTGGGAATGCCAATCCGGTTGCGGCGATGCTAGAACCTGAGAAAATAGCGCCAGTACCAAATCCGGCGAATGTTGACCTTCAAACACTGGATCATCGCCCGGTGGTAAACCCAATTCCCGACGCAATTGGCGCACTGGCGCACTCCATAAACGGGTTTGCCAACGAAATTGGCGCAGGCGGGAATCATTGGCGACAACGGCTAACGCTTGTTCATAAGGGGAAATAGTCGTGGTTGAAAGGGTTTGGGAATCATAAGCCGACATAAATAGGATCGGAGAGAGAACCGTTGACACCCAAGGAATCCCCGTTTTTGCAGCAACCAATGATCCAGCAAAGCTTAAGTGGTGAGTGAGCAGTAGATCCGCACCACGTACCGCATCAACTAAAGCATTGTACGTCGCCCTGAGATGGGGCATTAATAGATAACAGATTGTGTATTCACTTTCCCGGCGGAACTCTGACAGGATTCCGATAAACTCGCCATCCTGCTGCATATCAATCGGACTATCGTATCGAACCGGAGAAAACTCAATCCCTTCGGCTTCAATCTTGTAACGATAAAGCTCACTTGTGGCAATAACAGCGTGATGTCCTCGTGCTTGCAACTCCAGCGCGATCGCCATATAGGGATGAATATCGCCATAAGAGCCGTAGGCTGTTAAAACAATACGTTTATTGGTCATTTGTCATTTGTCATTCGTCATTTGTCATTTGGTGATTGGTGATTTTCGAGACGAACCAGGGTACGTCTTTCCGGGGCGGGTTTGACGATTATCCTTTTTTGAGACCCTGATGTTACTAAACCCGTCCCTACCGAGTATAAAGACGTAGCTTACTACGTCTGGAACATTTCATTTCCCTCATCCCCCCGTCAACCCCGTTACCTCATCTCGTAACATTCCCGCTTAATCTTGACAACTAATGGTAGTATTATTTTTTAGCCTATCATTGACTTTACAGAATAGCGATGGTGAAAGCCCCTGTGTTTTAACCAGGGGATGAAACTTAAGCGTTGCGTTCAGCAAAGCAACTTTAGTTGCGAGTCTAATCTATCCTGAAAACACTCAAACAATAGTGTAGTATAATGAGTGTTAGATACATTGCAAGGGTCGAGCAAATGTTTAGTTTAATTTACGAGTTTAAGTTAAAACCAACTAGCGCCCAAATAGCCACTTTTGAGGAATGGCTAGAACAATGTCGCAGGGTATACAACTACGCTTTAACTGAGCGCAAAGATTGGGTTAATAGCCGTAAATGTCCGGTAAACGCTTGCTCGATCAAAAGTGAATACATCATACCAGCAGATCAATCCGCGCCTAATTATTCAAGTCAATGTGAAAATTTAACCCAAGCTAAAAAGAATATCCCTGCACTAAGGATGGTACACTCACAAGTGCTACAACAGACCCTAAAGCGGCTACAGTTAGCATTTGAGGGAATGTGGAAGAATGGGCGGGGATTTCCACGGTACAAGAAAGCAGGTCGGATGCGGTCATTCGTATTTCCATCAATGGGGGTAGCCCCCATTCAGGGGAAGTATGTCAAGCTAGCCAAAATTGGGCTGGTCAAGTTCAATCAATCTCGCCCAATTCCCGATGACGCAGCGATTAAACAGGCGCGGGTTGTGAGGCGGGCGTCCGGCTGGTATGTACAACTAACCTGGCAATGGAAAGTAGATGTACCCCAGATTAATTCATCGGGTACATCGATAGGGATAGATGTCGGTATTAGCCATTTTGCCGCCGTATCTAATGGGCGATTGTTCCCCAATCCAAAGCCGTTTAAGCAACTAGAAAGCAAGCTTAAATCGCTGCAAAAAAAGGTAGCTAATAAACGGTTTGGGTCAAACAATCGCGCCAAGGCACTTCTCGAAGTGGCACGACTACACGAGCGGATAGCAAACACTAGGAAAAACTACCATTGGGAGTTAGCCCATAACCTTTGTGACTGGGCTGACATGATATTTGCTGAACAACTCAACCTCAAGGCACTATCTAGAGGCTTCTTAGCTAAGCACTGCCTAGATGCGGGGTGGGGTCAATTTCTAGATATCCTTTCCCAATGCTGTTTTAAGCGGGGCAAATATTTCCAGAAAGTACCCGCTGTAGGTACGAGTCAAACCTGCCCCAAGTGCCTAAAAGAGACGGGAAAGAAAAAGCTCTCTCAACGGGTACACAAGTGTCAGCATTGCGGGTATACGGCTAATCGGGATGTTGCCGCCGCTCAAGTAGTCGAGATTAGAGGTAGAACAGCCGTGGGACACACGGTGGTTAAGCTTTCTGAGGGTAAAGGTTCCGTCCTAGAAGACGATAAACTCTGCCTCCCTGTGACGGAAGAATCCCCCGCGTTTTAACCGGGGGAGTGTCAACTCTAGGTCGAATTGTCGCCATTGCTATCAAAGACGATGCCAGTCTTAATTTATCGGATCTGGGCAAAAAAGCTTGTGAGTCTTTGGGAAGTCGCCTGATTGATGACCTGCAATTTCGCAGTTCTTGGGCGATAATTGGTCAAACGGGTGCTGCACTGGGAACGGCAGAAGAAAAGCTCTCCAACGAGTCGTCTGTTAGCTGTTCGCGTGGGATTACGGCGACAAAAGTTAATCTCCCTAGTTTTGTCGTAGCCGCGACATCAGCGGGGAATAATTGGGGTAACATGGCTCAAGTTACCTGTAATGGGGAACTCATTCCTTTGGCGGGAGGATATCAGCGCGGTTTAAATGTTGTCGTTTTTGATCAGTCCAATGGACGTCTACTTCAGAGTCAATCTTTTGATCTATATGCTGATCCGGCTAACGCTGATGCCTTTGCCCACTGGATAGACACTATACCCCAAGGTCGGGTGGTTGCGATCGCGGCTAAAGATGACGCCAGCCTAAATCTCTCTGATCGCGCCAAAGCCGCCTGTAAATTGATTGGTAGTACTCAACTTGAGCGTCTTCAATTTCGTGGTTCTTGGGCGATTGTCGGAGTCAAAGGCGCTGCTGAGGGTGCAGTTATCGAAAATCTGCATAACTTTGGATCAGTTTCTGTCAAAGCCTGGTTTCCCTTGGTTGAATCTCCCCCAGTCACTCCATCCGTGGCTCAACCCGTAGATCAATCGATAGAATCCCCCGAATCAGGTTCAGGGGACAAGAAACGAATGATAATTATCGGACTTCTGCTGGCTCTTGTCGTTATCGTTATCATCGGGACTATTTTATTTAGCCGAGACTAAGGCATATAATTAATACTCGTTACCTCAACGATTCCGAAATCTGCCATCCTCATTTTCCCGCACAAATATATGACGGCTTTTTACGCCTACCTACTATTCGTGAACCGACACTCTTAAGGAAAAAATTAATGCTAGGACTATTATTATTTCTCGTATTTTTAACCTTCTCCAGTCTGTTATTGTATGACAAAAAACAATTCCCGCGCTTCCGGCTAAAAGGTTCGCCACGACAGGTTCTACCACCTCAATCTCCTATCCCGCAATCTTCACCGCCAACAGTATCTGATATTGACTCAGGAAGTCGTCAGGCAATTTCTACAACCTTATCGGATCTCGCCCAATTACAAGCGGTGCAGGAACCAAATGAGCAACTTATCGCCCAAGAATCCTCTAAATTTAACCAAACCATTATCAACGAAGCCTTACAGGGTTCACGAGACGCCATTTTTGCCAAAATTGAGGAATTTATTCAAACCCAGCGCCAAGTTTCCGGTGCTTATACTCCCCTCTATGATCTCTTAAGTGATTATCCGTTTCGAGTCGGAAAAATGCTGCGACCAACGATTTGTATGAGTGTCGCCCGGGCGGTGGGAGGAATGGGACATTCGGCATTAACTGCCGCCGCCGCATTAGAACTGTATCACAATGCGTTCTTAATTCACGATGACATTGAAGATGAGTCCGAGTCCAGACGCGGAAAGGGAACATTACACCAAATGATTGGCATTCCTCGGGCGATTAATGTCGGGGATGCGACGAATGTTTTAGCCGTAGGATTGCTGCTGGAAAATTTGTCCGTGCTGGGTGTATCTAAGGCACTGAATATATTACATGAAATTGAGTTTATGGCGCGGCAATCTGTTGAAGGACAGGCAATGGAATTGGACTGGGTGGCGACGAATCCATCCCATCTAAGTGACCAAGATTATTTTACAATGTGCGTGAAAAAGACCTGCTGGTATTCATTTATTACACCCTGTCGAATTGGTCTAATTGTCGGACATCCCGCCGCAAGCGTTCAGGATTTAGTCGAACCTTTAGCCGGATTAACCCGGTTTGGTATGATTTTAGGGATCGCCTTTCAAATCCAAGATGATCTGTTAAATTTACAGGGTGAAATGGAGTCCTATGGCAAAGAGATTGGCGGTGATATCTACGAAGGTAAACGGACATTGATGCTGAACCATGTTTTAGCCCACAGCAAACAGGAATCTGATAGAATGCGGGAAATTCTCGCTCTACCCCGCGCCCAAAAACATCCTGATCATGTTGCTTTTATTATGGAGCAAATGCAGCGGTGCGGCAGCATTGAACACGGCTGGAATGTGGCGCGATCGCTCGCCCAAAAAGCGGCTAAAATCTTTGATTCCTTGGAGTTCTTGTTCCCGGAAACGCCTCTGCGACCTGGAGAACAATGGGTATCCCCTGTTCATGACCGTCGATTTCTTAAGGAGTTGATTAATTATGTAATTTATCGAAGTAAATAGACTTGAATGAAATTAAATGAATCTCGATTAGAATAAGAGAACTCTCATTCTTAGAGGGGTTGTCAAGTTCATGAAGTTTTAGGAAAAACTTGACGCTTTCAAAAACAAAAACGAAAACCACGATGACTTATAAGGACTAAATAAAATGGCTCACATTAAAGTCGAAACGGTCGATCTAAACCACTGGCAAGAAGAATCTTATGAAAAAGGTGCAGGCAAATGGGATATATCCCGAAATGGACAAGAAGTGATCCAGAAAAAGAATGGCAAACCCACGCTATTTTACAGCCCATTTAATGTTTTTAATACCAAAGTTACAGGAAAAATAAGCGTCGGCAATACAGGTGATGATGATTTTATTGGGTTTGCTCTAGGATTCCACCCTGGAGACACCACCAATAGTTCAGCTAAATATCTGCTCGTCGATTGGAGGAAAGGTCAACAGAAACGGTGGGGGAAACTTGCCAAAACCGGATTAGCGGTATCCTTAATCGATGGAATTCCTAAAGATGAATCTGAATTCTGGGGTCATACAGGTAAAGTGACTGAACTGGCGCGTGGAAAAACCCTGGGCAACAAGGGATGGCAAAAAAATGTCGAAAATACCTTTGACTTTGTTTATACAAAAACTAATCTGCAAGTCTCAGTTAATGGCAGTTTAGAAATTGATATTGACGGTGATTTTAGTGAAGGGCGAATTGCTTTCTATAACTTCTCCCAAAATAATGTCACCTACAAAGCCTTTGAGAAAAAAGTACTTCCGTCGGGTCAATTGGAAGTCCATGCTATTTCTGAAGAAGGGGTAGAATTCAATAATCCAATGGATACCGATGCAAAAATTAAAGTGACCCCTTCTGGTATCTGGTCAGTGAAAGACGGATTAGACATTACCGCCGCCGGAAAGCCAGGAGCCTATCTGCTGAGTCATGTTACTTATACTCACAATACTCCTTATGCACTGGTTGCTGTGGATAAACGAAGTGGTGAAGTGATTGAAGAAATCAGCAGTGCGAAGACTCTCAGCCTCAAAGCAGGTCAAACAGTAATCTTTAAAATGAATGATGAGCCAGGGTGGTATTGGGATAACAAAGGGTGTATCACTGTGGATTGGATGGTTCTGGATTAACGGGTTATTTGTCCTTTGTTTTTGACTTCTGATTGATGTAGAGACGTGCCATGGTGCGTCTCTACTACATTCTCTACTACCTGTTCGTTGTTCCTCAGATTAAGTCAATGTCATTCAACTTAACGAAAATTTGTAAGCCAAAGAGCTTATAAACATAAGATAATGATTAAAATGGACGGAGTAAAACGCCGTTCTAACAGGTGTTAAATGAGTCAGCGCTTAGAAACAACCCTTGCCCTGCCCCAAGTAACGTTAAAAATTCATTCCGGTACAGACTTGGTTTTACAGCTATTGATCCGGAATCAGCTTCATGAAGCCGTACTTTTACGTCCGACTCTAGATGATTGGGTTCTCAATGACAACAATATTTTGCCAATCGTTAGTCGTTTAGAACCCACTTATGTTTATTTGTTTCCAGAGTATGAGTTGACCTGTCAGTTAACTGTTTCAATTCCTGAATATTTGCCGACAGGAACAAGCCTGACAACTTGGTTAAGATTTCCGGGTTGGCGAGAAGACGCCATCCCCATCCAAGTGGAAATCTTAGAAACCACAGAAAACAGCAACAGCACGCCAGTAATACATCCCTTAATGGTGACCTTTCCGCCTCCGAGGGACAGCCGGGAAAACTATTTAGGAACGGCTGAACCAACCACAGCCGGAATCTTTGGTCTCATGTCGGGATTAATGGATCTAGATAAAATTCCCGCCCGTTGGTTGATCGCAGAACTGCTAACACGGCTGTGCCAACATGGAAAAGATTATACCCAGACACCTGTAGGTAATGAGTTACTCAACCAACTGAGTCGCACCCAATTCTTTAAAAATGGGGTTTATGCCTTTGCCTCCGCCCAAGTTCCGGCTTGGATATCGAGTAGTTTATCCATGGCGAATACTCTCCTCGCCGCCCAAATTGGACAACGGCATCTGCTTTCATTATGGGAAGAGTGGTTGTGGGATTTAGCCGAAACTGATATCGAAATAGCAGGAGAAGCACAGGCGCACAGGAGCCAATTTGTAGGGGCGGGTTTGACTGATAACGTTACCCAAGAAACCGATAACTTGACTAAACCCGCCCTTCTTAGGGAGCAGAGTTTGACTTCCCAATCCCCAATCCCCAATCCCCAATCCTTAAATTCAGCCGAAGAGTGGTTTGCTGGACTGATTTTGGGACTTGCCCAGGTGTCACCTAGAATGGCGAAGAGTTTCCGTGCGATCGCAACTCAGGAATCAATACCTATTATTGATAATACAATTGCCACCCAAGCCAGCTACAGTTTAACCACAGGATTACCCGGACTCGATGCGCTTCCGGGGCGTTGGTTGGTTGTGGAACTACTCATCCTGCTGGCACAACAGGGTGATACCTATAGCCGCACTGAATCCGGTTGCCAATTACTCAATCAACTCAGCCGTACCCGTTTCTTCAAGAACGGTGTCCTCGCCTTTGCCTCAGCACAAGCCCCCCGTTGGCTGGTTATCAGTCAATCGGCGGCGGCGGCGTATCATTCCTCTCTCGGCGTGCAGATGGGGCAAGGGGGATTACTTCATGTTGGGGAAAAATGGTTGTGGACATTAGTTCCCAATACCTTAAACGTTAAAGGGATGGACAACCCGGTTTCTGTATCCGATGCGGCAACAAAAGCCTTCGTCACGGAACTGGGAATGGATGCCCAACGCTGGTTTGTGGGTATTCTATTTGGACTGATTCAGGTGTCACCAAAGATGGCGAGATATGTAAAGGCGATCGCAAATCAAGCCCCACCCCCTCTCACTCCCACCCCTGTTTCCCCAGTCGTTTTCGACGATGTTCTCAATGAAGGAGGTTCTCTGGCGCGATGAATATCAACGAACAACTCCTGCTTAACCGTGTCGAAGCCCTACGCATTCCCCTAGAAGATCCTGGCTTACCCCTGGATTGGAAGGATTGGTATCACTTTATTTTGCTGGATCTGAAAACGGGAATCCGCCTACTCGTCAATGCTACCCTCATCGGCAAACCGGAACAGGGGCAGATGCAAGTCAGCTTTATTGCCAATTTGCCCTCCACCGAAATTCCAAAAGAACTTGAATCTGACACCTCGGTGGCAACCTTTGGCACAACCTTTAGCCTAGAATGGCAACCTGACATGGTATGTCGTCACCCATTACGTCTACAAGGTAGGGGGATTAATTTAGAAATCAACGGCATGAACTCCGTTGTCAGAGTCCACGACGAGAGGGCGCAGCTTTCCCTCAACGTTCAAGGAGAAGCCGCAGCCATGCCCCTATTAGTAACTGAAGATGCACCATTCGGTAGCGGCTTTATTGGTTGGGGGTTAATCCCAGGATTAAAAGTTTCGGGAGACGTATCCGTTTGTGGGCGATCGTTTCCCATTGATCAAGACTGGTTTTGCTATCACGATCGCAATTTTGGTCGTTTTCGCTGGGGCGAGGATATTGGTTGGGAATGGTTCGTCGCTTATGTTACTGACAAGAAAGGCAGATCCTTCACACTCGTGTTAGATAAACGCACGAATAAAGAGCATTCAATCAGTGGCTTACCCTATATTTTTATCTATTCAGGTACTCGATTGCGTAAGGTATTTTTGGGTTCTACCTTACAGATTGATTGGGATTGGTCTGCTTCTGCTAGTTTGCCTTTACGTCTACCTGGAATCATGGCATCACTCTTTGCTGACCGCACCTTAAGTATGCCCCAAAGTTTACAGGTTAAAGCCGCTGATGACCACGATCAATTGTCACTAACCATGGCATTTGAGGCAACAAGTGAGTTAATTGTACCAGATAATCAGAGTCGCCAATATACCTTTATTGAGGAAGTGACAGGTTCTGTAGAAATGACTCTAGTCCTTCAAGGTGAAACTTTACAAGCAAGGGGATTAATGTATGGAGAATATGTTCATTAGTTTGTCGTGTGTCTTCGCTTCTGGCGTTTCTGGCACATTAAAGCGCCAAGGGGGTACGAGTAACAACCAATATCCCCACCGACAGCGATACGCTGTTCTTGGTGTCAAGGGATCGTAACAATTCGTACACCTATTTGGAAGTTCCCCCGACAGTGCTTGAGGCACTCAAGCATCAGCCGCAGACGAGGTGACGTTTTGGGTTGAGGTGTAGAGACGTAGCATGCTACGTCTCTAAAGTAAGGAATCAATTCGGCTAATGGTATTGTTGAACAGATCTTTTCAGATGCGGGTGAAGGAAGAAGGAAACAATGAACCATAACGAAGCCCATCTCCATATCACTGTCCAGTCGGCGGCTTATGACCAGGGAAATTCGGCTCGGATTACCGTAAACGACGAAGAATTCGGGTTTGAACCCTACAATCGCGGACTGAATGTGGCGGTTATCCATGAAGTGACCGGTCAAAAGCTTGGTGGTGCAACCTTTGATACCTTTGGTGATCCCAGTTGTGCGATCGCCTTTGCTGAATGGGTGGAGAATCTGCCTGTTGGTCGGATTGTCGCGATCGCGCTGAAAGATGAGGGGACTGTTTATCTGGATGAGCGGGCTAAAAATGCCTGTGCTGCTTTGGGTGCTTATTGGGTGTATTATCTGCAATTTCGCAGTTCTTGGGCGATGATTGGTCAAAAGGGAGCGACACCGGGAACGGCGGTTGAGGCTTTATCGGATGAGCATGGAGTAACCTGTTCTCGTTCCTTTACGCTACCCTCGATTTTCACAGATACGGCGACAATTTCGGCGACATCGGCAGGTGGAGAGTACGGCTTTTTGGCTCATATTAGCCGTAATGGAAACATTATCCCGATTCAGGCAGGATATCAGCGAGGGTTAAATTTGGTGGTGTTTGAACCTGCTACTGGCAAGCCGGTGTTGAGTCGATCCTTTGACTTATTTGCTGACGCTTCTGTTGCTGACGCCTTTGCCCAGCAGATTGAAGGGATACCGGATGGGAAGATTGTCGCGATCGCACTCAAAGATGATGCCTTTGTCAATCTCTCAGAGCGTGCCAAACAAGCCTGTCGCGCGATCGGTAGCCGTCTCATTGATGGATTGCAATTTCGGGGGGCTTGGTCAATTGTCGGCTATAAAGGCGCTTCTCCGGATGCAGTGATTGAAAATCTGAATAATTCTGGGTTCACCTCCGTCAAAGCCTGGATGCCTTTAGTCATACCCTGCCCAACATGGCAGCCCAAACAAAAGCTACAACCTGCTGACTTACGCGAAAAAGGTATCTTTGGCAGTGCTATTGCCATGAGCGGAGATACCGCCATTATTGGGGCGCGTTTGGCTCAAGTTGATGGTTGTCCGGCTGTGGGCAGTGCCTATATTTTCCAACACACAAACGGAGTGTGGATTCAAAAACAGAAACTCCAACCGCCTGGGTTTGGGCGTCAAGATGTCTTCGGTAATGCTGTTGCCATTCATGGAAATTTCGCTATTGTGGGTGCCTATTTTGCCGATGCGCCAGATCGCCCCAATGCCGGGTGCGCTTATATTTTCCAACAGGAAAACGGAGTGTGGAGGGAAACACAGAAACTCCAACCCGCTGATTTACAGGGAAATGACTGCTTCGGGAGTGCGGTGGCGATTAGTGACAACATGGCGATCATTGGTGCCTATACGGTAGACGCAGAAAGTCGCCCCGATGCAGGGAGTACCTATATTTTTCAGTTAGAAAACGGGGTATGGCAACAACAACAGAAGCTGCAACCTGATGAGTTAAAGCGCGGTGATGGTTTTGGTGGTGCTGTTGCGATCAGTGGGGAAACCGCGATCATTGGGGCGCGTCTTGCTCAGGCGGATAGCCATCAATATGCGGGGAGTGCCTATATTTTTCAGTTAGAAAACGGGGTATGGCAACAAAAACAGAAGCTGCAACCGACTGACTTACAGTATGGCGACAACTTCGGCAACGCGATCGCGATTAGTGGCGAAGTCGCTATTGTGGGTGCTTATGGTGTCGATGCTCAAAGCTGTCCCGATACTGGCGCTGCCTACATTTTCCAACGCGAAAACGGGGTGTGGCAACAAAAACAGAAGCTGCAACCTGCTGACTTACAGCGTCGCGATGGCTTTGGATGTTCCGTCGCGATTCAGGGACAAGTTGCTGTCGTCGGGACTTCCGATGCAGGAAGCGTCTATATTTTCCAGTTAGAAAACGGAGTATGGCAACAAAAACAGAAGTTATACTCCCCTGAGGCGCAACCAAAAGACTGTTTTGGTTATGCCGTTGCTCTGAGTGAAGGAGTCGTGATTACTGGGGCGCATAATGCTGATGCTCAAGGGCGTCCTTATGCTGGCAGCGCTTATATAGCATGTCCATAGTCAACGTGAAATGAACGATGACCAGTCAATCTCAATTAGAGCAATCACTATCGACTCGCTTTTTAGTAGCCTTACTGATTGCTTCAGTCGCGTTTTTTTCTGTTTAAATCAGTCAATATAGCCAAGAGAGAATCTACCGTTTATGCCAATCCATTTTTTTTAGGAGTAGAAACAATCAATGAAGCGTCTGGTTATTTGTTGTGACGGAACCTGGCAACAGTTAGCGAGTCCTTGTCCAACTAATGTGGTTAAGATTGCCCAGGGGGTTAAATCCACTTGCTCTTTAAATATTCCCCAGCTCGTCTTTTACAATGAGGGAATTGGTACAGAGAACCCAATCGCCAAGATTTTTGGTGGAGCTTTTGGCAAAGGAATTGATCAAAATATACAAGACTGCTATCGCTTTCTTTGCTTAAACTACGAACCCGGGGACGAAATATATTTGTTCGGTTTCAGTCGCGGCGCTTATACGGTTCGTAGCTTAGCTGGAATGATCTTTAACTCAGGACTATTACCGCGTGACAAGATTCGCCAAGCTCCTGAAGCTTACCAGAGATATCGCTCCCGTAAAAGTGAAGATAAACCCGATTCCGATAAGATGGAACAGTTCCGCCAGGAAAATAATGCAGAGCAAGTTCCGATTACGCTTCTTGGCTGCTGGGACACAGTCGGTTCTCTAGGAATCCCTAATATATGGACTTTTTTCTCCTTAGACCAAAAGATTAACCAAAAATACGCATTCCACGACACTTCGTTGAGTCCTATTATTAAGAATGCGCTACACGCTGTTGCCATTGATGAGCAGCGTCAGGTTTTCGACGTTACACCCATGGAGATAAGCCGCAGGAATGAATATAAAGGTGAGTCTGTTGATCAATTCCTGCGTCAAGTGTGGTTTCCGGGTGGTCATGGAGCGGTTGGCGGTGGGACTATGGAACAGAGTGGTTTCTCGGATGGAGCATTGCAGTGGATGATTGACTCCATTGAGCAATTGCGCCAGCAACAGCGTCTTGGGATCGAACTTGATCCAACGGTTATCGAATATGGCATTCATCCTGACCCAACTATCAAGTTTAGCGCTGAACCGCAGACTCTTATTGGTCGGTTAACCTTCAAAACTGGACGCAAGATGCGCGAAGTTAGTGATGACTTTGATGATCTGCATGAGAGTGTTAAACAACGTTGGCAAAAAGTCTTGGATTACCGACCTTCAAATCTGGCAAAATTTAAATCTCTATTAGATAAAGACGAAGGGATATAGACGCTCCAGTAGATTCCCGCTGGGTGACATGAATCCATGTATTCCCCAAAAATTGAGAACCGCCATACCCGATAAAACAATTCTCTGGTGAATTCAAAACTCAGTCTGGGCGGGCGCGAGTCACATCTTTTGTGAGGTACAAAACGATAATAGTGAAACCCGCCCCTACACAATCACTCACCATGCCCTCGACGGTCATGAAAGGTCAAAATCTCTAAGCTATGACAACAAACTCAAACACCATGATTAATCCAACGGCTGATCAAATCGCTCAAACAAAAAAAGCGATTGAAAACTACTACATTTCCTGGATATGCCACCCAGACAAACGCGAAGGAGTCGCTCCCTTTTATCAGATGCATGAACCGGGAGAATCAATTCGCGGAACAGTCATGATCTTTCATGGCTTCTCAGCTAAACCGATGCAAATGTTTCTTGTGGGTGATTACCTCTTTCGCAATGGGTTCAATATCTATCAAATTCCCTTGGCTGGTCATGGGTTTGTACCACCTGATAGTTATTGGCCCCAAGTTGACCTCAAGCCGAAATTTCGTGACCCCCTCCGTGAAGAAGCCCGAAAAGATGCCGTTTTAGACCTTTTCTTGTCTAATCGTGATTATAAATCCCAAGGGCAATTTCAGCGATTGACAACGTTTCAGAAGATGGCTCTGATTGGTCGGATCATAAAAATGGCACCTCAGCTATTGGATATGGCATTGGCAATTGAGCGACCCAATGACCCCGATTTTGATCGCTATTTCACGTCGTCCCATCTACAGTATTTGACAGATGCACAGGAACGTCTGGCAGAACTGGATGCGATGCCAGGACCGATTTATACGGTGGGACTTTCTGTTGGTGGTGCAGTTGCCCTAGGGCTGGCGGCGTCTCGACCTGACCGGATTAAAAAGGTGGTGGCTTATGCTCCACTTTTGGAAGTGTCTAATGAAATTAATGAGCGTTACATTAACCTCACAGGTCCCTTGGACTTGAAAGAATTTTCTTGGGAAAACAATATTACTTTTCCTGTAGGATGTTTAACGGCTGCTAACCGTTTTGGTGCCTTTGTTCGTAGTGATAAAAATCGAGAAACCTTAGAGAAAATTCCCACATTTTTGGTATTAACGGAGAACGAAGACGCGGCTGATCTTAAAACCAACCAAAGATTCTTTGAGCAGTTGGGTGGGAAAGGCAAGGGACACTGCTACTATCTCTATCCTGCGAGTGACCTTGTACCTCATCCTATGGTAGATCCGACAGAAGTAAGTCAGGGGATGACGAATCGTTTCTGGAAGAGTTTATATCAGGAAACCTTCCGCTTCCTCACGACAGGTGAGGTTGATGCGGATAATATGAGCAACCTTGAGGAAGCACCGGATTTACCGCCGATTCCGACTTATTCGTAACGTGGTGAGACACAGCTAGGTTGATGGATTAGTGCAGAAATTGTCGGGGCGCCTCGTCTTGCGCCCATTAAACCTGTAAAATCTATTCCATCAAATTGGGCGGGTTTAGTCCCATCTAGGCGAGGTAAAAAACGATAATAGTCAAAAGAGCCCCTACACAAGCGCCATGATACCTCTGGAATACTTCCTCAACCCCAATCAAAACTCAAAACTCAAAACTTTCTATGGTTTATACATCCAGCCAACCTAATGAACAGTTGGCTCAATGGTTATATCGCTTAGTGGACATCCTTCGTAGCCAAGGAGGTTCGACTTGGCGCAGGTTGGTTCAGACTGTTTCTGGCAAAACGGCTGTGATTGAGCTAGATGGAACTCAGTTGCGACTGTGGGCTCAAGAAAATGAGCAGTTACAGGTTCACATCGAATCCCTAGCGGAACCCCAACCCGTTCATTTTTGCAGTGATGCTGAAACCCTCAGAGATATCATTACTGGCTCTGTGACATTGGATGCGGCTGTAATGAGTGGCAAAATTTATGTCCGGGGTGATTTACCCGACTTACTGGGTATCAATCAGGTAGTCATGGGGATTTTAGCCGACAGTGCGATTAATCTACAGTTGCAACGTCTCTGGAACGAGTTTGATCACGTCTGGTTGCGTCTCCCCTCTCCTCCCCCTTGTCGCTCGCTTGATCAACAAAAACCATCCCGTGGTTATCTGATCAACCAGATACCCGCCGATGTACTTAACATTGAAGTCGATTGACTTCACCCGAAAGGGCGATATATTTTAATTTGTTGTCGCCTGCTTGGTAAAATTTACGGAGTTTTACCAAGATTCTTAATGAAGATTTAAGATTTCTGACAATTTTCGTTATTCGTGGCGATCGCGCCTATTGTGATATAGAGAGCGCCGATTAAGGGCGATACTAACTATCTGTTCACTCAGTTGCCATAACGAGCTAACTATTTTATGACTACTCTACCTACACTGATTCGTTCCCTTGCTTTAACCACCCTGCTCAGCTTTATTGCTCCCGTTGTACTCTTCTTGGCATTTTTCGCCTTTCTCTGTACCCTGAGCTGGGTTCCTGGCTTGGAAACTCTCGGTCAAACAGGCGCAAACGACTTGTTGCAGTTTCTGGCGATTTTCGGCAGCGGCTGTGCTGTAGAGGGTTTGGTCGTGATTAGCTTGACCTGTAGCTTTGTGGCAGCCTTATTTGATACCTACGCCTTCTATAGCTATCAGCATCTCAACGACCACTAACCCAAACCATTGTAACCAATGATTTCCTATACTCGGTTAAATCGCCTTGGGCAACCTAGTTATGGTGCAATTAGTCTCCCGTTACGTTAAAGATGACGGGAGACTCTAAAATCGTAGACTTAAGACTACTCCGATCGCAGGGCGGTGGCTGTCTTCTCCCGGTTGAGCTTGAGAATCAACACACCCAGGGGAGGTAAGCACAAGTCCAGAGAATAGGGTTGATTGTGGAACCACCATTCATCCGTCCACTTACCGCCTAAATTCCCCATATTACTCCCACCATACTCGCGAGCATCACTGTTAAACAGCTCTGTGTAAAAGCCCATTTCTGGAACCCCGATCCGATAATGGCTATGGGGCTGGGGTGTGAAATTGCAAACCGTGACAACAAACTCTTCAGAATCCTTAGCACGGCGGATAAATGCCACCACGCTATGGCGATTGTCACTACAATCAATCCATTCAAACCCCGCTTCGGCATAATCTTGGGTATAGAGGGCAGATTCTCGTCGATAGACTTGATTCAGATCAGCCATAAACAGCTTCAATTGCTGATGGGGTTCGTATTGCAGTAAATGCCATTCTAAATCGCCCCAGACATTCCACTCACTCCACTGACCAAACTCCATGCTCATAAACAGAGTTTTCTTGCCGGGATGAGTGAACATATAGGTAAATAAGCAACGGATATTGGCAAATTTTTGCCACTCATCCCCAGGCATTTTGCCCATCATGTTGCTCTTACCATGAACAATCTCATCGTGAGACAGCGCCAGCATGTAGTTTTCAGCATGGTGATACCACATACTGAAGGTGATATTATTCTGGTGGAACTGGCGGAACCAGGGGTCCATGTGGAAATAATCCAGCATGTCGTGCATCCAACCCATGTTCCACTTCAAATTAAAGCCCAATCCGCCAACATACGTGGGCCAAGATACCATGGGCCAATCCGTTGACTCTTCAGCAATGGAGAGGATACCAGGAAAATAGCTAAAGATCACATGATTCGCCTGTCGCAGGAAATCGGCGGCTTCAATATGTTCTCTCCCCCCATACTGGTTGGTTACCCATTCTCCTGGTTTTCGGCAATAGTCCAGGTAAAGCATTGAGGCGACAGCATCCACGCGAATCCCATCAATGTGGTATTTGTCAAACCAGAATAAGGCGTTGGACACCAGGAAGTTACGGACTTCGTTGCGGTTATAGTTGAAAACTAAGGTTCCCCACTCTTTATGTTCACCCTTACGGGGGTCAGCATGTTCATACAGGTGAGTCCCATCAAAGAATGCTAAACCGTGACCATCTTTGGGGAAATGACCCGGTACCCAGTCCACAATCACCCCAATCCCATTCTGGTGACACTGATCCACGAAGTACATGAAATCGTCAGGTGTCCCATAGCGAGAGGTGCAGGCAAAGTATCCTGTAACCTGATAGCCCCAAGAGCCGTCAAAGGGATGCTCGGCGACGGGGAGTAGCTCAATATGCGTAAAACCCAGCTCTTTAACATAAGGAATTAAGCGATCCGCCAATTCCCGATAGGTAAGAAATCGCGCTCCGGGTTTGAGATCAGACACCAGAACCACGGGTTCAGGCTTCCCATCCCCTCCAATGGCGGGTTCGGCTGAAGAACCATGCAGCCACGAGCCTAAATGCATTTCATAGATAGAAATTGGCTGAGTCAGCGTATCGGTATGGCGGCGCTGCTCCATCCATTCCTGATCATTCCAGGTATAGGCATCAAGATCGGCAACAATCGAGGCGGTTTTGGGGCGGATTTCTTGGTGGAAACCATACGGGTCAGATTTTTCGTAAATATGCCCATCATAGTTTTTGATTTCATACTTGTAAGGGTCGCCAACTGCCACTTCTGGGATAAATAGTTCCCAAATTCCCGTGTCACCCTTCCGCATTTGGTGCTTGCGCCCATCCCAGTGGTTAAAATCGCCTAAAACCGAAGCGTTGCGAGCATTCGGAGCCCAAACGGCAAAGTAGACACCCTGAACCCCATCTATTTCCGTGGGATGGGCTCCTAGTTTCTCGTAGATGCGATGATGATTTCCTTCGGCAAATAGATGCCGATCAAATTCGGTTAAGCGCGGCGAACGGAAGGCGTAGGGATCGTAGATAACTCGCTCGTGTTCGCCTTCTTTGAGGCGTAACTGGTAGTTTGCCAGTTCCTTTATATCGATCTGGCATTCAAAAAAGTGAGGATGATGCACCGATTGCATCGGATAGTCTTGGCGTTGTTCTGGAAGCACAACCCACACAGCATCAGCATTAGGGAAATACACCCGCACTGTCCAGATGGTCTTTCCATCCTGTTCTAATTGGTGTGGACCCAGTATTTCAAAGGGGTCGTGATGTTGATTCCAGACAATTCGGTCAATTTGTTCAGGAGCAATCATGGGAAACATCAAGCTATCTACTTCAGTGAATGAAAGGTGGGTCTTAAATAACTTTAATATTTATATACTTTTTTGATTTTTTCTACACATTTGGGAAAACTTGGGGTATAAGCAAGAGTTATGTTTTCTCGGTTTGGTCACCGATCCAGGGCTATCCTTGAGGACAGGGTGCGGCTTCCGGCGTTTTTGGCTTCGGCTAAAACGGTGTGACTGTCCGCCACAGATCAATCAGTTGCAGCAGAAAAATATTGTGCCGGATCTCAGGAGCGAGTTCCGGGGGGGTTGATCGCTGGGCTAATTCAGCTTTAAGTTGGGCGTATTCTGCGGCTGTAAGCAGTTCCCCATCGATAGGCGATCGCGCCTCCGTGATAATCTCGGTTCTCAACACCTCTTCGGGTAGGTCATCTGGGGGAGGTAACGCCAAACTCGGTTGAGCCACCCAACCCATTAATCCCAGACAGATACTAAAAACTATACCTTTTTCCATGCTTGTAAGCTAAAGTTGGATCGCCTTGGGTTCAAACCCAAGGCTAAAAGCTCAAGTCAGCTAAAGCTGACTGAATAATAATTTTAGTCCATTTTAATAGACTCGAACTAAATTGCCCGGAATTTGAACTCCTCAGCAGGTGTCTTTGAACCCGTTTTAACGGGACGCGAACTTTTAGCTAGCTTACTCTAAAAGCTCGTTTTTTTTGTTACTGGGTAAATTCCGTATAATTAATGCCTCAAAATCATTCATTAAGTTGAGGAAAGACCAATGGAAAATGGAGTGGCTAAACTATTTGGGCAGATCCAACGGTTTGTTCTAATCAATCTTACCGGATTGACTGATAGAGTAGTAGGACTTTTAGGAGGCATTGATTTGCTGATTATAACCTATTTTAATAAAACTGTAGGGCAAACTGAAGATCCAGAAATAATACTAGAACAGTCCATTATTGAGATGCAAGAAGATTTGATACAGCTACGTCAAGCTGTTACTAGAGCTAGTGCAACTCAAAAACGCATCCACCTACAATACAATCAAGTCCAAAGTGGAGCAAACTCCGCACATGAAATGGCTACTATATTGAAAGCCCAGCTTGATGAGCAAACTGCCCTGGTAGATAACCTTAATCGCCAGCTAATTGCTCTAGACATAACATTGGATTCGTTCTGATACTGTCTCAGCGGCTTTTTGGAGAACGGGCTGTAACGATGTTTCATTGAGTTTCCAACGTTCTAGGATTTCTTTGCCAATGAGGTGTTTTCCTACCTGACGCCTGACTGGTTCGAGAAGTGGGGAGAGTCCTTTGGCAATTAGGGTTAAATTTGGCTCCATGGTTGTATGCTATAGAAGTTATGATAGGAATAGTTCTATATTAGTAGATGCGTGAGTTTGATCGGCGCTAAAGCGCATACTACAAACAAGGCTGTACTACGTGCGGCGAAGGTTTATGGCGAAGACAGCGCAACTACAAACCTTTTTATGACAGGGAATTATGAAGGTTAGTTTTGGACTTGGGTACATCGCCAGCCTAATTCTATTGGCTAGTTATCCGGTGCTGACAATATTGACAGAAGCGACTCCTGCTGTAGCGGATGATACGGGAGTGATTCGGAAAGTCGTACTCCTGGATTTATGGGAAAGGGGTAATGGGTTTCGGTTGTCTCCAGAAGTTACTCAAATTACAGTTGTTGATAATTATGCGATCGCGCAGTGGTTTTGGGACAATATTGCTGGGGAAACGGTTGTGATCAATCAAAATAATCAATGGCTTGCGATCGCGTCAACCCAAACTCCATTTACGCCTAGCACCCTGGCTAGCTACGGGATTCCCCGTGAGATGGCGCGGACATTAATCAATCGCGATCGCGCTAATCCCAACACACCGCCAGAACAACCTCCCGTAGCGAATATATTCACCCCCGTCTTACCGCAACTCCAGCAACAAACCGATACCTTAATTTTATTACCCAGCCAAATGCCGGCGTTTAAACAGCGGATTTATGTAAATAGCTTTAGGTCACCCAATACCTATAGTATTGCCTTAAGCTTGAAGCAAAACTGCAATGGAATAGCTGATTGTACCGTGGGAGCCTTTAGCGCCACGCCAGTGAATCCCAGCTATTCTCCCGAAGATGGATTCATTAAAAAAATTCCCCTCACCAACGATATCTGGGGATACTTTACACCAAGTCGATGCCAGAGTATTTGTACACCATCGGTGATTGAATGGGTGTGGCAAAATACCCATTACCGAATTGCCTTAAAAGGGATGGGTACAGATGTTAATCAAACCGAAGCGATAATGGTCAACATTGCCAATTCTGCCATTGAAGCAGGACCCCGTTAACATCTTTATATCAGTTAAAGACTTACATTTTGGTACGACATAAAAAGGTTTTAACCCATTTTAACGGGACGCGAGCTTTTAGCCAGAACTTGAGTTCAGGGCTGGCTCTTGGCTGCAAATACCCACCCGTTAACAATAGGCGAAAAAGCAGATACCATAAATCAAGTGCAGTATTGGGCGTTGTGCCCTCTGCCTTCTGCCCTCTGCCTTCTGCTTCCTTTTATGACAGACTCTTTATCATTACGCGATCGCTGTTTCCAACTGATTGATGAAATTGTCGCCGCGACGCTGAAAGGAAAAATCCGATCCAAGCAACAGGTTTACCAGAAGCTGATGTCAGGTGTCAGCAGTGGAACCGGAGAAATCTTTGAACGCTGTCTGGATGAACGCCACAGCAGCACTCAGGAACAAATCGAGAATCCGGTTAGCGAAATCAAACAAGCCAAAGCGGTGCGGGCGCAGAGGGCGCTAAATATGATTAGTAGTGAATGGGAACGGGTACAGCAGCAGAATCAGGAGTCTGTTGCGATCGCAACCGCCACCCAAGGGATTACCCAAGCTGACAAGAGCGAACGTTTGACCGCTTTTCTACGTGCGATCGACCCAAATCGGGAACCTGTCCTCAATCTATCTCAATTGGCTCAATTAGCCAAAACACTTGAGCAGGAAGCAACAGCTAGTTCTGAGAGCGATCGCGCCACGGAACTTGAACAGCTAGCCAAAGGAATTACCGGGGGGTTAGCCGCTTGGGGAAATTTGGAAAACGATTTAGTAAGCTGGATTTATGAGCAAAGTCAGGGTTCCTTGGGTTTTGAAGAACTCTCTCAACAGCGCGGACCTTGGGGACTCTGGGCAAAAAAGGTGAATCGTCCTCTACCCCAGTCTTTGTTCCAAGCCCTAGCCTCTAATCGACCCCTTGATGAATGGATTCGTCAACAGCCAACGTTAGAACTGGATGCTTGGGTAGAAATCACCGTTGTTCTCCAATGGTTACAGCGTCGGTTAGTTAGTTGGTTTGATCAACGAGTCTATAACTCCAAAATGGGAGCTAGACTCTCGATTTCCACCTTTATCGTATTTGCGGTAATCTGGTCACAAATTGCCCTTGCCTTAAATCAAGCAACGGTTCCCCAACGAGAACGCTTGATAGATAGCTGTTTTCAGGTGACACTGCAAATTCTCCGCACCTTTGCCCAACGGGAGTATTTTCCGCTTTATGGCGGTGTTTTTGCCTCCTTGAGTGGTAATTATCTGCGGAATGCGATGGATTACCTGAATGAACCCTTGCGGCGCGTCGAGGGAACCCAAGAGAAAGCCCGAATTCTTACGTTATTGGGCTATTCCCAACGGGCGCAAGGTCGATATGATCGAGCCATACAATTCCATGAGCGAGCCTTAGAGATTGCTCGTTCAGCTAACGATCGCCCTTGTGAGATTGCTAACTATAATCACTTAAGCCGCATTTGTGTGGCACAGAAAAATTATCCTGAGGCAATTAATTATAGCCAACGGGGATTAATTTTAGCACGGCAGGCGGGGGATAAGTTAGGCGAAGCCAATGCCTTAGCGAATTTGGGTTATAGTGAGGTCTTTCAAGCCCAACAGCAAGCCCTTGATCCAGATGTGTACGAAAGCGCCATTACTTACCTGCAACAAGGTCGGCAATTGTTAGAACGATTAGGCGATCGCCAAAGTCAAGCCCTTTGTTTATGTAGTTTGGGGATTGCTTATGTGGTTATGCAACAACCGCAAGAGGCGATTACCTATTTAGAACAAGGTTGGCAAGCGGCGCAATTTTCTGGGGATTTGTATTTACAAGGACTCAATTTAGCGTATCTGGCGCAAGCCTACTATCAGTTACAAAATTGGAGCAAAACAATTTATACAGGAAGCTTAGGCGGATATTTGTTGGAGCAGATTGGCACAGAAGACTGGCGCAAAGCCGTGGGATTACTCACTATTTTACAAGGACAATTGGGAGGAGAAGTGTTCCAAGACCTGTTGCAGCAGCAGCGGTCAAAAATTCTTCCCTTAATTGGGGTAGATGGGTATGATTATATTCCCGAATTGTTGGAAAAGTATCGAAATTCGATGTAATTTATCATTGGTCATTTGTCAATAGATTTTTGAATTATGATTTTAGGGTTTGATCCAGGGCGGGATAAATGTGGTTTAGCGGTGAAAGGGAAAGATCAACAGATTTCCTATCATCAAGTTGTGCCATCTGATCAGGCGATCGCAACCCTAAAAAAGTTATGTCAGCAGTTTCCCATTGAAACCATTGTCATGGGGAACCAAACCACCTCTAAGCAATGGCAAGGGAAAATTCGTGAAGTCATTTCTGCTACTGTTCCCATTGTCTTAGTCGATGAACGCTATAGTACCTTAGAAGCCCGCGATCGCTACTGGCAAATGTATCCCCCCAAGGGACTCCAACGGCTAGTTCCCCAGGGAATGCGTCAGCCGCCTCGACCGATTGATGATATTGTTGCTATTTTGCTCATCGAGCGCTACGTCTGTAAACTCTAAACTCTTATAGGATAGCGATAAGGTTTCTTAGCTAAACATTGCCTAGATGCAGGTTGGGGTCAATTCCTAGATATCCTCTCCCAGTGCTGTTTTAAACGTGGGGTATACTTCCAAAAAGTACCCGCCGCAGGTACGAGTCAAACTTGTCCTAAATGCCTGAAGGAAACGGGTAAGAAAAAGCTTCGAGAGCGGGTACACAAATGTCAGCATTGCGGGTACACGGCTGATCGGGATGTCGCCGCTGCTCAAGTAGTCGAGATTAGAGGATTGGAAGCCGTGGGACACACGGTGGTTAAGCTTTCTGAGGGTAAAGGTCACGTCCACCGAAGACGCTAAACTCTGCCTCCCTATGAAGAAAGAATCTCCCGAGTTTTAACCGGGGGAGTGTCAAAGTTCTGCTCGAATGGTAAAAGCGTAATCTCCTCCTGGTTCTAACTGGTAATCGCAACGCTCTAAAAATCGACCCAGTGGTTCTTGAATTAAAGCACGTCCCAAAGCAGGTCTGACGACTAACTGACCTTGACGGAAACGCCATTGAAACTGCCACTCATAAGCAGCCGCATGAACTTCTCCCTCGATTTTGCCCTGTTGCCAAGAGTGCTGGGTAATCCGAACGTAGGCGGTTGTTTCTGGTAAATTCTTAGAACTCACAGCTAAGCCTATTCAGGGTATTAAAGGTTATTTAGGTGACGTTCCCCTCCACTCTCATCAAAATTTAGAGCGGGGGCTTCTCCCACTGGATGCAGCTCAGGGCGCACAAGTCCAGATTCAAGCATTTTATACCAAACTACCGGAAAATACATGATTGTCAACTCTGGAACTGATACCGTGACCGATGATTATTTCGAGAAACTCAACGCCAAGTATCCGTCACGGCACAGTGAACGATATGGCTGGCTGGGAGAGAAGTGAGTACAATAAACGATGAGTCCTAAAATTATTGATAACAATGGGTAAATCTAAGCAAGAAAATAGGAGGGGATGATGACTCCGAACAATCGCTCCCAATGGGATGTTGGTAGATTTATCGAAACCCTAGCTTACTTTGAGGTTATCCCTTTTATTAGCTGTTTAAAACGTTTATTTTCAGGTAACACAAAACATCACAAACCAAGTCAGAGTGGAGAAAAACGATTGGGCAAGATACTAGTAGTCGGTGCAACGGGTGGCGTCGGGAAGCGAGTCGTGCGGCGTCTGATGGAACGGAATTATCCGGTACGCGCTTTAGTCAGAGATACTCAGCGAGGGCGAGAAATGCTCCCAGATGAGGTGGAACTGTTTGAAGCCGATATCACTATCCCAGAAACCTTAACCCCTGCCATGATGGAGGGTATCTCCGCCGTCTTATGCTGCACAGGTGTTCGGGTGCAACCTGTAGAAGGAGATACACCAAACCGGGAAAAATATTATCAAGGCATCAAATTTCATAAGCCAGAAGTTGTAGATAGTCCCGAAATTGTAGACTATCAAGGGATTAAGAATTTAGTCCAAGTCGCCGCTAACCATTTAGAACCCGGAAAACAACTCATTTTTGATTTCAAAAATCCATCAGATGACGTAAAAGAAACCTGGGGGGCTGTGGATGATGTAGTGATGGGTGGTGTGAGTGAAAGCTCAATTCGGCTGATTGATAATGCTGCATTATTCAGCGGAACTGTATCTACAGCAAACTCGGGTGGTTTTGTTTCCGTTCGCACCCGCAATTTTGATCCACCCTTAAATTTAGCCGGATATGAGGGGATGGAACTGCGAGTCAAAGGAGATGGACAACGTTATAAGTTTATTCTGCGAACAGAATCAAGGTGGGATGGGATTTCCTATTGCTATTCGTTTGATACTGAAAAAGATACCTGGATTGATGTTTGCGTTCCCTTTGAGGCGCTGATTCCGGTATTTCGTGCCAAAACTCTCCAGAATGCTGAACCCTTTGATCCGAGCCATATTTACGCCCTGCAACTGATGCTGAGTAAGTTTGAGTATGACGGCGCACTGAATCCCAACTTTGAGCCAGGAACATTTTCCTTAAAAGTGGAAACAATCAAAGCATACAAGGGTGCGACTTTACCTCAATTTATTATGATTAGTTCTGCTGGCGTCACCCGTCCAGGGCGTCCCGGAATTAACTTAGAAGAAGAACCTCCAGCCGTGCGAATGAATGACCAATTAGGGGGAATTCTCACCTGGAAGCTACGAGGAGAGGATGCGGTACGCCAAAGTGGTATTCCTTATACGATTATCCGTCCCTGTGCTTTAACCGAAGAACCAGGCGGTAAAGGTTTAGCCTTTGAGCAAGGCGATAATATCCGAGGCAAAGTCAGTCGAGAGGATATTGCTGAACTTTGCCTTCAGGCGCTAGAACAATCCCAAGCTTGTAATGTCACCTTTGAAGTGAAAGAAGCCGAAACAAGTTCTCCCGATTGGCATCATTTGTTTTCTTCCCTAAATTCGGATAACACAGACTTTTCTGAGTCAACTTGACGGATGACCCGTTTTATAGTTCTGTAGAGGGAAACTGGAATGAAGTTTGAGAACTTGCTTTAAAATTGGCAAAAATGAACAGACAAAACCCAAAAACAATGAACGAAGCCGAGGTGGAAAGACTTTGGCAAGCTTTCAGAGTTTTCGATGAAGATGGCAGTGGCGAAATTTCAGCCGACGAGTTGGGTGTCGTCATGCGATCGCTGGGTCAAAATCCCACCGACGCGCAACTGCACGACATGATTAAAGATGTGGACGTAGATGGTTCCGGTGCCATTGACTTTGAAGAGTTTAAAGCTCTCATGGTGTCCCAACAGGGCGATCGCGAAAGTCGGCTGAGACTTGCCTTTAGCGTTTTCGACGAGGACGGTTCGGGGCATATTTGCGCCAACGAACTGAAAAACGTCATGAGTAAGTTCGGGCTGACGGACGCAGAATTACAAGAGATGATCAAAGAAGTTGATCGCGACGGCGACGCTTTCATTAACTTTGAAGAATTTTGCCAACTCGTTCCCGAAGAAAACGAATCGTCAACGGGCTATCAGGATTCCTTCGTTATCGTAACCGAAGGCGATCGCGACGGCAACGCTTTCATCGACGTTGACGAATTTTGCCAGCCTGTTCTTGAAGAAAGTGAATCCTCAACGGGCGATCAGGATTCTGCTGTTGCTGCAACCGCATCTGTGCAAACACCCGCTAGCGACATAGCATCAGAGGTAACACAGCTTCAAGACATCCTCACCCAACAAGTTAAGGACGACTGCGGTAGAAAGCGTGGCACTTCTCGCCTACAAATGCAAATTGGTCTATTTCGATTGATTCAGGGCGCTGCCTATCGCTGCTTCCGCGAAAGTTTTTCGGCGAACCACGAAACCCATTTACGGGTGAGGGATTTACCCTACCGAATTTCTGATTTCACCCAGTTTGTGCGCGTTGCTATCACCTTCTACAAAGGCTTGGGCATCGTCGAAGACGCTTGCTATCCCTTGCTTGATGAAGTGATTAATTCCATCGAAGCCGAATATGCCCGCCTGCAAGATCGGATCAAAAACTGGCAGAACATTGAAAAAAGCCCAGAAATGCTAGCGGAGGCGCAGCGGATGCATGAAACCCGCAGCAAATCTGCCACAGTTCGCGAGAAATTCGCCGCTGGGGTGGAATTCGCCATCACCATGAAGAAAAAGCAGCTCCACATCGGAGATCTGGTAGAAGGAGTGCTGGCAATCAATGAACTGAATCGGTTGCGCCAACTGGAACTTAACGCAGAACTGACGCCCCCGTCGCCAAAAACTAATGGGGAAGATCCCAAGGCTTATTTAAAGCAATGGAACCGGGTGATTCTCGAAGATGATCGCGAAGAAATCGACGGCGCGATGATGCCCGTGGCTTACTGGTACGAAGATTTCATGCCGAAACTTCTGGCAGCGTTTAGTGTTTGCACGGCTGATGATATTGAAAGAAACACCAATCCCGACGAAGCCGCCTTGGATCAGTTGTATGAAGAGACTAAAGCCGTCGGAGAGTTTGATCGCTATGGTAGCGACGTTTGCGAAGAATTCCCCAACTGCACGCCCCAGCAAAAACTGGCAATTTTGCAGGCTTGGCGGCTGAGTCACCACTACCTCAACGGTGTGCAGAAGCGCCGGGAGCGTCTGGAGTTTGGTCGCGAATGTGGTGCCCTCTCCCAGTATGTGGCATTCATTGATTTATGGCTCAACCGCAGCTATGTTCGGGATGCCCAAATGCGAGTCAGTTTCCCCTACTACATCGGACCAGGGGTTTGGCGTTTCTTCCACACGTCTGCCGAAATCGTCTGCACCAAATCTCCGGAAGTCCAGCAAAAGCTGATCGGGGTTTTCAATGATTTCATCAAACTGTTCGCCACGAT
This sequence comes from Coleofasciculus sp., assembly GCF_046565525.1. NCBI lineage: Bacteria > Bacillati > Cyanobacteriota > Cyanophyceae > Coleofasciculales > Coleofasciculaceae > Coleofasciculus > Coleofasciculus sp. The sequence goes on from NZ_JBKHUP010000096.1 coordinate 27,445, forward strand.
GTACCCTTGCCCCTACTGTCGCCATCACTTAAATGCTTATGTGGTACAAAACAAGGAAGTGGATATGTACCCCATGGAGTACCTATTGTTGGGACAGAAACTCCATGCAACCCAGTTTAGTATGTCCTTCGACAACAAGCTGGCTACGGTAACCGATGGACCATCCATGCGTTTGTTTTTCTGGAAGTTGCACAACACCGTGAATTCTTCCATCGCCCGCTCAGAAGAGTGGTATCAACGGGATGACAAAGCCTTCTACACCAACCGCTATTGGCCCAGCCTTGATGCTGAGTTGACCCGCGCCCGCGCCCTGCGTCACATCAGTATCACCACCGATCGCATCTACTATATCTACAGTATGCTCAAACCCACCGCCCGCCTGTCGGGATTTCATCTGGGATTGCAAAAGTTTTTGGACAGAGGCGACGAACAGGGTATCCAAGAGTTGTGTAAGCTTGCTGACACCTACATCAAGGAGGTAGAAAACGCCGTTTTAGAAGGAAACTTCCTGCAAGAGTCTTACAGCTTCGACCCAACCCTGGAAGATAACGCCCCTTACTTTACTCCCGAAGAAGAGGAGTTTGCTCGTAGCGGCGTTTTTGTTGAGGTTCACTAAGGGAAGCTGGGGAAGCAATGTAGAGACGTTGCATGCAACGTCTCGCGAGCTGGGGGAGGGAAAGTTATATCTTTGAATGCAACTTGGTATGAGATGTGAACTGAAAACAGCGATCGCACTTACTCGACATCATCAGGTTCAACTCCTAACTCCCGCAATCGTGCTGCTAATCGTTCTGCTCTTTCCCGTTCCGCAACTGCCCGTTCTTGTGCCTCGACAGCCCTTTCCTGCGCCTCGATAGCCTCTTCTTCCGGCGTTAAAATCAACTCTCCCTCAAGCGTCATCCACCGCAACCACAGACGGTTAATTCCTCGAA